>JAHEMU010000125.1 GCA_024643485.1 Cytophagales bacterium | reverse complement strand
CGGGAAATTTTCCACTTCAGTGGTAGTAGTTAATTGACCACCTGGTTGTCCACCTGTATATAATATTGGACTTAATCCTGCACGTGCAGCATAAATGGCAGCGGTATATCCGGCTGGTCCGGATCCAATAATCATTACTTTTAATTCTTCTCGTTCCATATGAATATCTGTTAAAAATAAAATGAGGAGACCATCTTTCGATTTCCAAACATTAATTGCCGAGGCGTTGCCAACGATATAATTAACGTTTAAAAAAACGATAAGACAGACTCCTCAGTAAGTTCAAGAACAGAACAATATTAACCTAAATAAGGTTTCAATGCTTTGCTTCTTGAAGTATGTCTAAGTCTTCTAATTGCTTTTTCTTTTATTTGTCGAACACGCTCTCTAGTCAAATTGAATTTTTCTCCAATTTCCTCCAAGGTCATGCTGTGTTCTCCATTTAATCCAAAGTACAATGCGATTACATCTGCTTCCCGCTGAGTTAAAGTGGAAAGGGCGCGCTGAACTTCTTTTCGTAACGAATCTTTCATTAACTCTTGATCAGGAGTTTCTTCAGAATCATTTTCAAGAACATCTAATAAACTATTTTCTTCACCTTGAACAAAAGGAGCATCCATTGAAACATGTCGGCCACTAATTTTCATTGTGTCAACAATTTCAGCAGTAGTCACTTCCAATACTTCAGCCAATTCATCCGGAGATGGTTCTCTTTCAAATCGTTGCTCAAGTTCTGAGAACGTTTTTGAAATTTTATTCAAACTACCAACGCGATTTAAAGGTAAACGCACAATTCTCGATTGTTCAGCCAATGCCTGAAGAATAGATTGACGAATCCACCATACCGCGTATGAAATGAATTTAAATCCCCTAGTTTCATCAAACCGTTGGGCGGCTTTAATCAATCCCAGATTACCTTCGTTGATCAAATCTCCGAGAGATAACCCCTGGTTTTGATATTGTTTCGCCACCGATACAACGAAACGTAAGTTTGCTTTAGTCAATTTTTCAAGAGCAAGTTGGTCACCTTCCTTAATGCGTTGTGCCAACTCTACCTCCTCATCTGGAGTCAGTAGATCCACCTTGCCAATTTCTTGAAGATACTTATCAAGGGACTGACTTTCCCGGTTCGTGATTTGTTTACTGATCTTAAGCTGTCTCATTCAGCGTATTTTTAATGTTCAATTTAGAAAACGTATTAAAAAGAATATTTGTTCTCAATAGTTCAATCTATTTTGAATAATTCTCAGTTCCCTTCTTCTTTTTTCTCAGGGCGAGGAATTAACACTTTTCTAGAAAGTTTGAATTTACCGGTTTTTTTGTCAATATCAAGTAATTTCACCTTAAGGATTTCACCTTCTTCTAAAACTCCTTCCATTGTTTCTAATCTTTCCCACTTAATTTCAGAGATGTGTAAAAGACCTTCTTTACCTGGCATAAACTCTATAAACGCTCCAAATGGCATGATGTTTTTCACTTTCCCTTCGTAAACTTCGCCAATTTCTGGTTCAGCTACAATACCTTTTACTCTAGAAAGTGCCATTTCCATGCTTTCGCCATTGGTTGCGAAAATCATTACTTTTCCTTGCTTGTCAACTTCTTCGATGACGATGGTTGCACCTGAATCATTTTGAATTTCTTGAATTACTTTACCGCCTGGTCCGATTACCGCACCAATAAGCTCTTTCTTGATCATCAAAATAACTGAACGTGGAGCATGTGGCTTAAGATCACTTCTTGATTCGCTTAGTGATTTGTTCATTTCACCAAGAATATGTAATCTACCTCTTTTCGCTTGTTCAAGGGCTTCTTTTAGTACTTCAAATGAAAGTCCGTCAACTTTGATGTCCATCTGACAAGCAGTGATACCATTCGCAGTTCCCGTAACTTTAAAGTCCATATCTCCCAAATGATCTTCATCACCTAAGATATCAGATAAAATGGCGTATTTTCCGGTGCTGCTATCTGAGATCATCCCCATAGCAATTCCTGAAACAGGAGCTTTGATTTGAATACCAGCGTCCATTAATGATAAACAACCAGCACAAACAGTTGCCATTGACGACGAACCATTTGATTCTAGAATATCAGAAACGATACGAATGGTGTATGGATTCTCTTCGTCTGCAGGTAAAACATTTTTCAACGCTCTAAATGCTAGATTTCCGTGTCCAACTTCTCTACGTCCTGGACCTCTATTTGGTCGAACCTCTCCAGTTGAGAAACCAGGGAAGTTGTAGTGAAGGATAAACTTATTGTATCCGGAAATCATCGCTCCGTCAACCATTTGTTCGTCCATTTTGGTTCCTAAAGTTACAGTAGAGAGTGATTGAGTTTCACCTCTTGTAAATAAAGAAGAACCGTGTGCACCTGGTAAATAATCTACCTCAGATTGAATTTGACGGATTTCATCAAATTTCCTTCCATCTAATCGGATATGATCATTAAGTGCTAAATTTCTACAAGCTTCTTTCACGATGCTTTTCCAATATCTTGGGATCATCTCAGACGCCGGCATATCTTCTTCTGATAAGCCGCCTAAGTATTCATCCAAAATAGCACTGATCGATTCGCTTCTTTTCTTTTTATCTTTGATCTGCTGTTTTACAATGCCGTACACTTTTTCATAAGTGGCTGCATGCATTGCTTTTTTAACATCAGCATCGTTAATTTCGTGGTTGTATTCACGTTTTGTCTCTTTGCCAACTGCTTTTTCAAGCTCTTTCTGAACCAAACACTGTTGCTTAATAGCATCATGTGCAATTCTCAAAGCTTCCAGCATATCGTCTTCAGAAACTTCCTTCATTTCACCTTCTACCATCATGATATTTTCCATGGTAGCAGCAACAATGATATCTAAATCAGCTTGATTTTTTTGATCCATTGTTGGATTAACAATGTATTCTCCATTAACTCGGCCTACACGTACTTCAGAAATAGGTCCAGCGAAAGGTATGTCTGAAACCATCAATGCTGACGATGCAGCCAAAGCCGCTAATGAATCAGGAACAGCATTCGTGTCACCAGAAATAAGTTGTATTGCGATTTGAGTATCAGCGTGGTAATCGTCTGGGAAAAGTGGACGTATCGCACGGTCAACTAATCGGCTGATTAGAATTTCGTAATCTGAAAGTCGGCCTTCTCGTTTTAGGAAACCACCAGGAATTTTACCCTGGGAAGCGAATTTTTCTTGATAATCTACTGAAAGAGGTAGGAAATCCACCCCTTCTTTAGCCGTTTGAGACGAAACTACTGTTGCAAGTATCATGGTATCACCCATTCTTACTACCACAGAACCGTCTGCTTGTCGCGCTAGTTTGCCCGTTTCAATCGAAATAGTTCTTCCGTCTGGAAGGGCAACTGTCTTATTTATTACATTAAACATAGTTGTAAATTTTAAAAAGTCGGAACATGGCCACAGAATATCATTCGAACCTATTAAGTACGACAAAACGTATCAGTGATTTATTGCAAAATCCCTGATACGTTTGTATTTTACTAAGGTTGCCCCGCTGTAAAAGAAAAAGGAATCCCATTGGATTCCTATTCAAACTTATTTTCTTAATCCTAGTTCTGCGATAATAGCACGATATCTTGTGATATCTTTCTCGAAAAGATAATTTAATAACTTTCTTCGCTTTCCAACTAGTCTCAATAGACCTTGCTGAGTACCGTAATCTTTCTTATTACTTTTCATGTGCTCAGTCAGGTGATTGATACGGAAACTGAAAAGCGCAATTTGTGCTTCTGCAGACCCGGTGTCTTGTTTTGTCTTTGCTGATCCGTGATTCGCAAAAATTTCTTCTTTCTTCTCTTGTGTAAGATACATTTCTACTTATTTTCTAACTTATCCTCTAAATTAATGCGCAAAGGTAGTAGATAAAATTCATTTATCAAGTATAATCCTAGGTAATATTTTTAACCAAGTAGACTTTTATACCATTTTTTTGACTGAATCCACTTTTGCGTTTTTTGTATATATACATTATAAAAATCCATATCAAATAATCGGGCGTCTCTTTGAGCTTGAATCAAAAAGAAAATACCGAATGGTAAAAGGATTAAATCTGCCTGCCAAATCCCTAGCCATGGTGCAACAAGGCCTGTTTTAGCCCACTTTTCCCCCAAAATCATTACCACATAATAGATGATGAAAAATAGGATGGATATTAATACTGGAATTCCAAGGCCACCTTTTTTTATGATAGAGCCCAAAGGTGCTCCAATTAAAAACATAACAATGCAGGCAAATGAATTCGCTAAAATTTTGTGATATTGAATCAGAAATACCCACGATTCTTGCTCTTGGCCTTCAATATATTTGACGTCCGACTCTAATCTGAATTTAGTTGTGCGGATCCCTCTTAATAATTGTTCAAGGAATTTCTCCTTGTTCATGTCTGATTCTACTTTTCCTGTCATGAAATTCCGTATATCAAAAATGATCGCTTGGGCTTCGGCAGAATCGATCGCCTGTGACCTTAAGGCTGCAGGATTGGGTTTTGATGCCAAAGAGTCGGAGATGGTGAGGGCTTTAAGTCGCTCAGATGATTCGGATCGAGTAGGGGGCGCATGTTGTTCCAATACATTTAATGGTGAACGAGTCTGCTGCTTAATAGAATCGATACCCAAAGGTCTTCTCCGCCGAGGGATTTTTTGTTGGCCTTGAGTTACATCGTCTGTTGAATTATCTAATAATTTTGGAATAGGTTTCTCGCCTGTAGCTGTGATGTTTTTTTCGTCTATAATGGAATCTTTGGAGGGTGTTATTAATTGTTTTTTAGCTTCTAATTTATTTCCTAATCTGATTTTATCCTCTTCTGCCTTTTTTAACCGCTCTAAGCTATCGCGCTCTTCAATCAATCGATGTTCTTCACTGATTACATCATTCGCTTTTATTTTAGCCTTTTTGACAGAATCCTGGACGAATTTAAATCGTCGGAGTTCTTTTGTTAAAGGAACACTATCATATTTAAAGTAGTAATTCAGGAAAATGTTATTGGAAATGTATAAGTCATATTCCCGATCTTTAATTTTTATTTCGAGGGAATCGACATCAGTTACGATTTCTGAAAGATTACGCATTAATCGATTTCGCGAAAAAAGCTCTTTATCTGTACGTTCTAAATCGAATGAACTTAAATCGAAAATAATCACACTGCGATCAAATTTCACTTTGGAAAAGGAATCCTTTACTTCTGTTCTGCTTTTCGAAACATTGTCTTGATTAGAGGATCCTTCCATAAATGAATGACCGCTATAAAGCTCGAGTTTTAAATATCGCTCATTCATAATGGTAGTCATTCTTCCACTATCGGCAATTGTTACTTCTTTATTGCCATTCTTTTTGGTGTGATCATAAATGATAACATCCTGCAAAAGCTCGCCGTCGTCCACCTTTTTTGCCACTCGAATTCGGTAATTCTCGAGTCCGCCATAAAATTCACCTTCAGGTAAATCAAGGGAAGGTTTTTTTCTTTTTATATCCCACATCAAAGAATAGGCTTGTAATGCAGCTTTGGGTACAAAATAGTTGTTCGAAACAAAAGCGACTCCAGTAAGCAGTATGACGAAGATGAAAATACTTCTCATGGTTCTAGGAAGTGAAATGCCACCACTTTTTATGGCGGTCAATTCAGAATGTTCCCCCAAATTCCCAAAAGTCATTAAGGAAGAGAGTAACACCCCTAATGGAAAAGCAAATGGAGTTACGAAGATGGCGAAGTAAAAAATCAGGGTTCCGAGAACATCCCACCCAAGATCTTTCCCTACCAAATCATCGAAATATTTGAGCATGTGCTGGGTGAGTAATATAAATATTACCACAAGCATGGTAAGGAAAAATGGCCCTAAAAAGGATTTTAGGACTATCTTGTCAACTTTTTTCATTGGATGAGTTTCAGAGTTTCAGAGGAGCAATTATTGTGCCTTAACCACCAACGGTTTCTTTCAAACTTTCTACCAAAGATGACCACAAATCATGAAGCTCTTCGATATCGTCTATGTCTGAATAATCTGTTACTTTTATAAATACGGATTGAGTAATTTCGTTAAGCTCTAATCGTATCTCGAAGTAAGAAGGATCGTCTTCATCCTCTTCTGTTTCGGGGAGAAACTGAAATTTAGTGTAAAAATTCAAGCGATGCCCTATCATCTTTGCTTTGTGCGACTCATTGTCCCATACAAAGTTAAAGAGGTTATCCTCATTTACTGTTACATCATCTGCAAACCATTGGGTTAACCCAGATGCAGAACTAATATAAGGGTACAGCATTTTTACCGATGCATTTATTTCAAAATCGCCTGTATATAAAGTTTTCCCCATGACTGCATTTTAAATATAATTCGTCTCTCGACAAAGGATTATTTGACTTTTATTCCTTCTGTGGTGCAATTAACATGAATGGAGGTTATTTTTCAAATTAAATTCAATTAATTCTCTTAATTTTTTTGGGAAAATATAAATCATTATTCGTAATATTGCGGCTCGAAAATGATAAGGCGTGGTAGCTCAGTTGGTTAGAGCGTCGGATTCATAACCCGGAGGTCGGGAGTTCAACTCTCCCCCACGCTACAAAAAAGCCACGCGACGCGTGGCTTTTTTGATTTTAGATTCTAAAATTTAGATTTTAAAATTTAGAATAACCTCCTCCAGATTTTCTAAAACATATTATTTCCGCCCTTTAATGATTTTGTTCTTTATTTTTTGATACTAGAATATAGGAGGGTGGTTCACGGGAATCATCGATCCGGATAATCCCATGGGTGACGGACAGAATGATGTAATCGAATTGAATCCGACCAACCAAATCGGATCAACCTTGGCGCTAACGGTAACAAAAGGAGATACATTGAATATAGAAGTTTGGGCTTATACCGACTATACTGTCGCAACTAATTCAAATAATCAGATTGATTTAATCACTTTGATTGCAGGAGCTTTCGGAGGAGTAAGTCAGGCGGTTGGGGAATCTGGAGCCATTTATTCTGGGGTTGACAATGGTTTGGCCATTTACGGGGCCACGGGAGCAAGTAATGAAACGGTACCTAGGGCTTACCTAAACTATATTCTATTTGATATGGAGTACCATCCAATCACCATGGGATATCGAAGTTTATCACAAGTTAATGTTCAGGAGAAACTATTCTTCGATCCAATCTACCCATTGAATGACGGCTATATCTTTGTATATTTAACCTTTGAGAGTGATCAAGGTAGAGTATTCTTTGATGATATGAAAATAGAACACCGAAAGGAATCGACGATTATTCAAAAGGACGATTACTATCCCTTTGGGTTGTCTTTTAACTCATGGCAGCGTGAGAGTTCACTCAAGAACAAACTTAACACCTTCCAAGACCAAGAACTCATTGATGCTTTAGATATAGATTGGGTGCAATTCAAATGGCGAAACCATATACCTGAAATTGGAAGGTTCTTTAATATTGACCCGTTGGCTGAGGATT
>JAHEMU010000124.1 GCA_024643485.1 Cytophagales bacterium | reverse complement strand
AATAAATAATGATGTTGAAGGTATGAATCTAGTGGCAGACCTTAACGGGTATTCCGATGCTCAACGTGAAAATTTATTGACCGCTGGACGAACATTTAACTATTATACTTATAAGAATGAGGTGGATGATTATAAGCAGAACCACTACCAATTGCACTATAGTTATACCATAAACCGTGAAAACTCATTAAATGCTGCCTTACACTATACTAATGGCTTTGGATTTTATGAACAGTTTAAGGCAAATCAGTCGTTTGAAAATTATGACCTTCAACCAATAAATACAACCAATGGAGTGATTGATCAAACGGATTTAGTAAGACGCAGGTGGTTGGATAATCAATTTTTTGGAACCACATTCTCATATATTTTTGAAAACGATGCGGTGAAACTGACTGCAGGTGGTTCATTCAATAAATACGACGGAGGCCATTACGGCGAGGTGATTTGGGCGGAATATTCTCCAGGTATCGAGAAGGATTACAGATATTACGACAATAAAGCAGTAAAAATCGAAGAAAACGGCTTTGTGAAACTAAATTATAAAGTGAATCATCAATTAAACTTGTTCGCTGATTTACAAGGTCGAAGGGTTAATTATTCTGCAAATGGACCTGATAATGACCGAATTGAGGGTGTTCCTGTTCAAATCGATTTCGACCATCAGTATTTGTTTCTAAATCCAAAGATGGGTTTGAGTTACCTTCCTTCACCTACGAGTAAATGGTACGTTTCTTTTGCGCGGTCAAATCGGGAGCCTGTCCGTTCAGATTTTATTGATAATGCTTCAAATTCCACCCCTAAAAATGAAATTCTTGATAATATCGAATTGGGTTGGGAAACTTCCATGCAAAAGGCTTCTTTGATGACTAATCTTTACGTGATGAACTATACTGATCAATTGGTATTAACAGGTGCGTTAAATGATGTCGGGGCCCCGATTAGAACAAATGTGGATAGAAGTTACCGCGCTGGACTTGAAGTTGTAGGAAGACTGAAATTATCAGAAAAGTTAAATTGGAGTGCAAATTTGACGATCAGTAAAAATAAAATCAAGGAATTTACTGAGGTGATTTACGATTATGGAACCAATTGGGATGAATTCAACGTGGAAGAAATTCAATATTCAAATGTAGATATTGCTTTTTCTCCTTCTATGATTTCAAGCTCAGAATTAACCTGGATTCCCTTAAAAAACACTGAATTCGCTTTGATTTCTAAATATGTAGGAAAGCAATATTTGGATAATACCGGTAATGAAAACAGAGTTATTATGCCGTATTTACTGCATAATCTGAGAGTTAGTCATAATTTCTACCCTAAATCGATTGAGAACATTAGATTAAGTGCCTTTATTAATAATATTTTGAATGAAAAGTATGAAAATAACGGGTATACGTATGGGTATAAAGCTGGGGCTTATGAGGTAAGAGAAAATTACCTATATCCACAAGCGGGGATTAATTTCATGCTTTCTGTTGATTTTATTTTTTAGGTGATAGTTAATCTGTATAAATTGCAGCGATGAAACAGAATCCGGCAAATTTTTCTCTGATAGGTTTTTTGAAACTTACCCGAACTAGTAATTTAATAATAGTTGCTTTTACGCAAATTTTTGCCGCCTACTTTATCTTGGGATTACCCACTGATGAACTCCTTACTTTAAATTTTGTCATGTTGGTGTTTTCAACTGGATCGATTGCAGCTGCCGGCTATGTAATCAATGATTATTACGACATTAAAATTGATATGGTCAATAAGCCCGGTAGGGTAGTGATAGGCACTAAATTAAAGCGCCGATCGGCAATGGGGCTTCATTTTTTATTAAATATTGTTGCTTTTGTAATGGGTTATTTGATTAAACCTGAAATAGCATTAATTCACCTTACCTCTGCCATTTTACTTTGGTGGTACTCAAATGATTTAAAAAGAAGGCCTTTCTGGGGTAATTTTATCGTCGCATTACTTACAGCCGCTACGGTGCTTATAGTTGGTGTTTTTTCCAATCAAATGACTTGGTTATTATGGTTATACAGTGGTTTTGCATTCTTTTTTACCTTATGGAGAGAAATTATTAAGGACATGGAGGATCGCTTTGGTGACGAAGAGTTTGGCTGCAAAACATTACCTATTATTTGGGGGCTTCGCAAAACAAAAAAATTTGTAATTGGACTGATGACAGGTTTTACTTTAATCCTTCTCAGCTTGAATTATCCATTTGAAAATAAAGGAAAATTAATATACTTAATGATTGTAATCCTTTCAGAAATTATTTTAGCGGTTCAATTATTACGAGCAGATAAAGTGGCGGAATTTAGGAACGTAAGTACACTTAATAAAGCAATTATTATTTTAGGAATTCTAAGTATGGTTTTCAGTAGGGTTTTGATATGATTAAAGTAGCAATATTTGCCTCGGGTTCTGGTTCCAACGCGGAAGCCATTATGAAGTATTTTCAAAACCACACTGAAGTAGAAATTTCTGTGGTTTGTTGTAATAAACCCCAGGCCGGAGTCATTGAAAGAGCTGCGAAATTTAATAAACCAGTCGTTGTTTTTAATAGGCAACAATTTTCAGAAACAGATGAATTATTCATGCAACTGAAAAAAATGGGAATTCAAATAATTGCGTTAGCTGGGTTTTTGTGGCTTATTCCTCCATCATTTACGACTAATTTTAAAATGCTAAATATTCACCCCTCTCTTTTACCTAAATATGGAGGGAAGGGGATGTTTGGAATCAATGTGCACCGAGCTGTAAAAGCCGCAGGAGATTTAGTCTCAGGAATTACCATTCACGAGGTGAACGAAAAATACGATGAAGGAGCGGTTTTATTTCAAGAAAAATGCGAATTGACAATTGATGATACCCCAGAAATCATCGCTTCAAAAGTTCTTAAATTGGAACATCAATTTTATCCGAGAGTTATTGAGAAAATAGCTGCAAAAGGTGATAATTTTTAATACTTTTGCACCTTCAAAATAATACAAAATGAAAAAAATACAGTCAGCTTTAATTTCAGTATTCAATAAAGACGGTTTAGAGCCTCTTTTACATGTTTTAAATGCCAATGGTGTTAAATTTTATAGCACTGGCGGAACTCAAGATTTTATTGAAAAACTAGGATACGAAGTTGAAGCGGTTGAAAATATCACTTCCTACCCTTCAATATTTGGAGGAAGAGTAAAAACACTTCATCCGGCTGTTTTCGGTGGAATTCTTCACCGAAGAGATAATGAGAATGATTTAAAAGAAAAAGAAGCTCATCAGATCCCTGCGATTGATTTGGTAGTGGTTGATTTATATCCTTTTGAAGCGACGGTTGCTTCGGGCGCTTCGCATTCAGATATCATTGAGAAAATTGATATAGGTGGAATATCATTGATTCGCGCAGCTGCTAAAAATTATAAGGATGTTTTAATTGTTTCGAATAGAACCCAATATGCTGAAGTTGAGAATATCTTAAATTTACAAAAAGGTGCGTCAAGTGAAGAGCAAAGAAAACATTTTGCTATGGAAGCTTTTGATGAAAGTTCTCATTATGACAGCATGATTTTTGGCTATTTCAATCAAAATGAAGATTCAGATTCATTGAAAATCAGTATTAGAAATAGAACGACCTTGCGTTACGGTGAAAACCCGCATCAACAGGGGCATTTTTATGGTAATTTGGATGAGGTTTTTGAAAAAATTGCAGGAAAAGAAATTAGCTATAATAATCTTGTCGATCTGGAAGGTGCAGTAGCGCTTCTTGAAGAATTTGATGAAACCGCTTTTGTTATTGTAAAGCATACAAATGCATGTGGAGTAGCGACTGGGAATTCCGTGTTGGAAGCCTATAACCGTGCTTTACAAGCAGATCCCGTCTCTGCATTTGGAGGAATATTGGCTACTAATAAAACAGTTGATTTGGCTACAGCAGAAGAGATTAATCAATTATTTTATGAAATTTTAGTGGCGCCAGACTTTGAACCAGAGGCACTAGAGTTATTAAGTAGTAAAAAGAACAGAATTTTAGTAAAGCAAGTAGCCCCTATACCTGGGAAGATACAATTTAAAAGTTTGATAAATGGGGTTCTTGTTCAAGATAAAGATCTTAAAACTGAAGATAAGAGTGATTTGAAAGTGGCTACAAAAATTGCTCCTTCTGATGCTCAAATAGATGATTTATTGTTTGCTGCAAAAATATGCAAACACACGAAATCCAATACTATTATCCTTGTTTCAAAGGGTCAGTTACTGGCAAGTGGAGTAGGGCAAACATCAAGAGTTGATGCTCTTCGTCAAGCAATAGCAAAAGCAAAAAGTTTTAACTTTGAGCTTAAGGGGTCGGTAATGGCTTCGGATGCTTTCTTCCCTTTCCCTGATTGTGTGGAAATCGCACACGGTGAAGGTATTGATACTGTTATTCAACCAGGTGGATCTATAAAAGACCAAGATTCCATAAATTATTGCGATGAAAATAAAATGGCAATGGTTTTAACTGGAATCAGACATTTTAAACATTAAATTTGATTTTTACAGTAGTTAATCATAAAACTATTTGTAAATTTCCGACAATAGCTTTTGACCAATTAAACAAGTGAAGTAGAAAATGGGGATATTTGATTTTTTCTCTAGTGATATAGCAATAGACCTTGGCACAGCCAATACCCTAATAATAAGTAAAGATAAGATTGTGGTGGATGAACCTTCCATCATTGCAATCGATAAAAACACGAATAGGGTGTTAGCAATAGGACGTGAAGCCATGCAAATGCATGAAAAAACCCATGAAAATATTAAAACAATTCGTCCATTAAAAGACGGAGTTATAGCAGATTTCCATGCAGCTGAACATATGATTCGAGGTATGATTAAAATGATCGATACCAAAAAACGAATTTTCCCTGCTTCACATCGAATGGTGATTTGTATTCCTTCTGGAATTACTGAGGTGGAAAAAAGAGCGGTACGAGATAGCGCAGAACACGCAGGAGCAAAGGAAGTGTATATGATATATGAACCCATAGCCGCAGCTATCGGAATTGGTGCTGATATTGAACAGCCTGTTGGTTCAATGATTGTTGATATTGGAGGAGGAACTACAGAAATTGCGGTAATTGCACTATCAGGTATCGTTTGTGATCAATCAATACGAGTTGCTGGAGATACCTTCAACCGAGATATATTAGATTATATGCGACGTCAACATAATCTTTTGATTGGTGAACGTTCAGCCGAAAAAGTGAAAATTGAAGTAGGTTCAGCACTTACAGAATTAGATGAGGGGCCAGATGACTATGAAATCCGTGGACGCGATTTAATGACTGGTATTCCTAAAGTTATCAAAGTTTCTTATTCGGAAATTGCATTTGCCCTTGATAAATCTGTTTCTAAAATTGAAGAAGCAGTATTGAAGGCATTGGAAATTTCTCCACCTGAATTATCAGCTGATATATACGACAATGGAATTCACCTAACTGGTGGAGGAGCCCTTTTACGAGGTTTGGACAAACGATTGGCTATGAAAACTAAGCTCCCAATTCACGTTGCAGATGATCCGTTGCGCGCTGTTGTTAGAGGGACTGGCATTGCCTTGAAAAATTTAAAAGCTTTTAGAGGGGTTTTGATGACTTAGAAACCTAAATGTTTCAAATATTTCAATTTATATACCGAAACCGAGCTTTCTTCCTCTTTATTACGCTGGAAATCATAGCCTTTTGGCTAATTTTTCAATTTAATAACTTCCATAGTACAAGCTATTTCCATTCAGCAAATAGAATATCTGGAAGTGTTTATGAAAAAATAGAAGGGATCAATGGATATTTCTCCCTCGATGAGGTAAACCAACAATTGGTTACTGAAAATGCTATTCTTCGAAAAAAATTGAACGAAAAGGAAATTGAATTATATATTTCTTCTAAAGAAAAAAATGTAATTGAAAGTGACTTCGAGGTTAGAGTAGCCAAGGTAATTAATATTTCCATGTATAATGCGGATAATTTTATCACCATTAATAAAGGTAGCGCCGACGGTATTACCCCAGGTATGAGTGTAATTGGTTCCGAGGGTATTGTGGGGGTTGTGAAATCTGTTTCGGAACATTTCTCATTAATATATTCGATTTTACATAGTAAACTGATGATTTCTTGCCGCTTAAAGAGTACCGGTGATTTAGCTTCCTTAAAATGGGATGGAAGTAGTTATCAGTTTTCTAAGTTAGAGTTTCTCCCAAAACACGTAAATGTCTCAATTGGAGATACCGTAGTAACATCCGGATTTAATGCAATTTTTCCCGAAAATATGCCGGTGGGTGTTATTGAAGATATACAGTCAACTCCGGAGAATTTGTTCTATGATTTAAAATTAAAACTAGCTACGGATTTTAGTAGACTAAGCACAGTTTATGTAATTGAGGATTTCGGCCAAATTGAGGTGGATTCACTTCAAAATAATCTCTTTATCAATGAATAATAGACTGGTAAAATATAGCATCATATTTATTCTACTTGCCATTTTTCAAATTGCAATTGCGAAAAATCTAATACTTTTTGACACAGCATTTGCTTTTCCATACATCTTAATCCTCTTAATCCTTCCAATAAGTATTAGCGATACTTCCGCCTTAATGATAGGTTTTGCAATGGGATTAATCATGGATATGTTTTATAATACTGGGGGTATTCATACTTCTGCTTGTGTATTAATGATGTATTCCAGAGGTAAGTGGCTAAATCTTAATACTCCTCAAGGTGGATTCGACGCAGGTTCAGCTCCCGATCTTTCAATTGCTGGCGTTCCTTGGTTTATCACCTATTCAATAGTTCTTATTTTTCTGCACCACGCTGCCTTGTTTGTGATTGAATCTTTTGGCGCTTTCTCGTTTTGGATGACGACTAAAAAAATATTTCTCTCTACTCTACTTACCTTTTTCTTGTGCTTGATTTTGCTTATTTTGTTTGAACGGGGTAAAAGAAAATGAAGCAGCGAAGATATATCATTCAGTTATTGACTTTCTTAGTAGCATTAATATTTATTTTTAGACTGCTATTTATTCAGGTATTTGATGAAACTTATGCAAAACAAGCAGAGGACAATATTGTAAGCAAAGAAATTGAATATCCAAACCGCGGATTAATTTTTGATCGAAATGGTAAATTGTTGGTTTTTAATCAGCCTGAATATGACCTAATGGTTATTCCTAGAGAGGCTCGCGAAGTAGATATCGATCAATTTTGCCGAATTTTTAAGATGTCGAGAGAGGATTATGATAAAAAAATGGCAAGTGCTAAGAAATTTTCTCAAGTATTGCCAAGTATTTTTATTAAGCAGCTATCCAACGAAGAATTCGCCAAAACTCAGGATAATTTAATCATGTTTACTGGGTTTCACGTTAAGGCAAGAATTGGTCGGTCTTATGGGTATAAAACGGCGGCTAATGCATTGGGATATGTGAGCGAAATAACCAGAAATCAATTGGATAGAGA
>JAHEMU010000123.1 GCA_024643485.1 Cytophagales bacterium | reverse complement strand
CCTATTTGCTTTGATACTTTAAAAAAAAAGTGTTCCAAGGTAAGGCCCAATTCCCCTGCCCACAGTTCAATTAACGCATTTCAATCAAAGAAGTCAACTTCATAACGAATCTTAAATACTTAATTTCACTAAACGTTTATAAGTGTTTAATAGACGACTAATACCATAAAATTTTAGTAAATTTCAAACGGGGGCTGGGGGCTTGCCCGTCTATGTAAATACTATGAATACGTCCCATCCTTTTTAGTAAATGGAACTTGCATTATTAAACACACCTTTTTTAAAACTAGTCTACTGCAAGTTTATATGTAGGATCTTCCATCACATTTACATCAATAATTTCCTCGGCATTTTTCAATAACGCTTTACAATCTGGACTTAAATGCTTTAAGTGTATGTGTTTACCAGCATTTTTATACCTTTCTGTTAATTTATTCAAAGCTTCAATGGCCGACATGTCCACTACTCTACTTTCCGCAAAGTCGATAATTACTTCTTCAGGATCGCTCTGAACATCGAACTTTTCATGAAAAACGGCGGTAGAACCAAAGAATAAAGGGCCGTAAATTTCGTAGTGTTTAACTCCATTTTCATCGATGTATTTTCTTGCACGGATTCGTTTAGCATTGTCCCAAGCAAAAACCAATGCCGCAATAATAACTCCGATAATTACAGCAAGCGCAAGGTTATGTAATACCGCTGTTACAAGAGTTACTAATACCATTACGAAAATGTCAGATTTAGGCATCCGTTTAAATGTTTTTAAACTAGCCCACTCAAAGGTTCCTATAGCAACCATAATCATCAACCCGGTGAGTGCTGCCATGGGAAGTTGTTCAATCATACTTGCACCAAACATGATGAAAATAAGTAAAAATGAGGCGGCAACAATTCCTGATAAACGTGCTCGTGCACCAGCAGAAATATTAATTAAACTTTGGCCGATCATAGCACATCCTCCCATTCCAGAAAATATTCCTGAAAGCATGTTGGCAATACCTTGAGCTACAGCTTCTTTATTTCCACGTCCACGAGTTTGGGTAATCTCATCGATGATATTTAAAGTCAACAAACTTTCAATTAAACCAACACCAGCTACTATGGCCGAATACGGTAAAATGATCATAAACATTTCCCAAGTTAAAGGTACATCGGGTAAATGAAAGGGAGGAAACCCACCTTGAATACTCGCCATATCCCCAACCGTTTTGGTATCTAGGCCGAACGCAACCACAATACCAAAAATAGATAAAATGGCGACTAGAGAAGCTGGTATTGCCTTACTAATTTTAGGCAGCCCCCAGATGATCAACATGGTTATTAATACCAATCCTAGAAATAAATAGAGGGAACCACCAGTCAGCCAATTCCCGTCATTATCTTTGAATTGGTCGAGCTGCGACATAAAGATGATGATAGCCAATCCATTAACAAATCCAAAAATTACAGGATGTGGAACTAATCGCATGAGTTTTCCAAGTCGTAAAACACCTGCTAATAATTGCAGAACACCCGCAAGGACAACCGCCGCAAAAACATATTCTACACCATGTGAAATGGCTAATGATGCGATTACAACCGCTACAGCTCCAGTTGCTCCGGATATCATTCCCGGCCGACCTCCTAAAATAGACGTGACAATACCCATCATAAAGGCGGCGTAAAGTCCTGTTAATGGAGATAACCCCGCGATTAAAGCGAAAGCTACTGCTTCTGGGATTAGGGCAAGAGCTACCGTTAAGCCTGAAAGAATTTCATTTTTATAATTTACCTTTTGAGAAAGGTCGAACAAATTAAAATATTGTCTCATGGTTAAGGTTTCCTGATGTAAAAAATACGGATGATGTACGAATTGCTTTTGAGGCAAATTTTATGAATGGACAAAATTAGGGATTTATAATTCCTGATTATGGATAAAAAGACGCTAAATTCTTACAAACGATTGCGAATTGAATTAAAACATTTCAATTTTAGATAACTATTAACGCTAAAAAATTGTTATCGGAGAATGATTAAGTGGATAAATATTATTCAATTCAAGGGAAAGGAAAATCCAATTCCTCCTTTTCGAATTGAAAAAACGGATGACCAGTGGAAGTCCTTACTTACGGAGGAGGAATTTTACGTAACGAGGAAAAAGGGCACTGAACGTGCGTTTACTGGAGAATTTTGTAGTTCGTTTGAAGCTGGATTATACGGCTGTAGGTGTTGTGGAACACCACTGTTTAATTCTAATGAAAAATTTGAATCAGGTACCGGTTGGCCAAGTTTCACTCAACCATTAGAAGAGAACTTGATTAAATACATTAAAGACAATAGCTTTGGAATGATACGCGTTGAAGTTCAATGTAATATTTGCGACGCTCATTTAGGTCATGTTTTTCCAGACGGCCCGCCACCCTCAGAATTGCGGTATTGTATCAACTCGGTAAGTCTTCAAAAACTGAAAGAATAACATTTAATTACTCTTTTTTATAGTTACTGATTTTCCTGGGATGACAGGGTATACAATCGAAAACGTTTCGTTTTCTGAACTTATTAGGGTTGATGAAATAATTTCACCGGTTTCATTGTCAGTTATTGTTGCTTTTTCCCAATTCTTAGGAAGCAGTGTTTTTAACGTTAAGGGTAAATGATACCATTCCGGATCCAGTGTACTCGAGAGCGATATTTTAATTTGGCCATTATCAAAGAAACTTTCAACTTTTGCGTTTTCCCTTTCTCTGATATATTTCACTACATCTGCAAAAGTAGCCACCCAAACCTGATCTTCTTTCGATTTGATATATTTGAAATACGTTTCAAGCTGTTGAGTTGATTTGGATTCCCAACCTATACCATCTACACCGTGAATGACTAAAACCAACCATCGATTGTTATGTACCAGGCTAGAATCTACCCATGATTCCATAACATCTTCGGTCGTGTTAGTTAAAATACCCCGTTGCCATTGGATATATTCGGTATTAGCTAATGGAATTTCTTGACTACCTCTATTAAACTCCTCTACATCCTCATTGAATAATCGGTTTCGTAAAGAAGGATACACTAAACGCGCCGCTTCCATTACCCGAGGATACTCAGTACCATAAGGACATTCAGCCGAAAAGGTAGCTTCTTTTCCTAAATACCTTTCAATGTCATTTTTACTTTGAATCAATTCATAAAACATATTTGCACTATCAAGCACTGAAAGGCGAGGGTGGGATACAGTATGACTTCCTATTTCATGCCCATCTGCAATATATTTTTTCAGATCATCCCAAGTGGTAGTATCAACGTCATTCACATGATAAATGATATCGTTTATTTTTGAAGGCTTTCCTGTTCTCAAGATTTCAAATCCATCATCTATTACTTTCATTGCCGCCTCTTCTTGACCGCGTTCTAATAACTCTCCCGCTCTAGTATGATAGCCGATGGCCCGGCCTTCATCATAAAATCCTATAGCAGAAGCACGCTCGAAAAAATTTTCTGAAGTAGTGGGAGAAACAGATTCTTTTAAAATGTCAGCTAATGGCCTTCCAATAAACTTAGGCTTACCCGCACCGGGAATTTTGCCTGTGATAACATAAAAGGTAGCTGGAAGTTGAAGTTGATTTAAAACCGGAATTGTAGAAGTAAATTGGTTAATTAATCCGTCATCAAAACTAATTGTTACTGCTGATTTTTTATCGTTTTGCCACTTGACAATCGTAGTGCTTGCATCGTAATTAGGATCGTTTTTTGTGGAACAATTGAACAAGGCCAAGCTGAAAAAAGGGATTATCAAAAAGTATTTCATTTTATCAGTGATGAGATTATGCTTTGATTAAATTCATTGTTTCAATTACTCGTTCGATTTCTTTTTCAGTAGTATATGCTGATATGCCAAAGCGACTTACCCCCCCTTTTTCAAACAGACCCATGCATTCTATAGCTCTTATTGCATAAAAATGACCATCCCAAACATAAATATTCCTATCTGCTAATTTTTTGCAAAGCTGTTCGGGACGCAACCCTTCAAAAGTGAGAGAAATAGTGGGGGCCCGAAGTCCTTTGCCAAATGCGGGGCCCACAATATTCACTTGCTTAATAGACTGCAAACCATTGTATAATTTCTCGCCAAGTATTCGCTCTCGTTTTCCGATTTTTACCATACTATCGACTAATTGTTCACGAAGATTTTTTCCATTTCCGTAAGAAGCAATAAAGTCGATCGCGGCACTTGTCCCTGCGATCGCCGCATGATTTAAAGTCCCCGTTTCAATTTTATAAGGAGCAATCTGATCTTGTGTTCGAAGGTTATCAACAGGTATACGATTCAATAAATCAGGTTTTGCATACATTATCCCGACGTGAGGGCCATAAAATTTATAAGCACTGCAAAATAGGAAATCACAACCCATTGCTTGTACATCAATGGAAAAATGAGGAGCATAATGAACCGCATCTAAAACCAAAAGAGAGCCATATTGGTAGGTTATTTTTCTTGCAAAGGCGATGTCATTTACTGTTCCGAATGCATTAGAAGCACAACCCATTGCTACCACCCTGGTGCGTTCGTTGATTTTCTCTTCAAAATCTTTATAATCAAGGGTTCCGTTTTCAGTGAGTTTTATTTCACGAACCTCTATTCCCCATTCTCTTAATTTTAACCAAGGTCCACGATTTGATTCGTGATCTAGTTGGGTAATTAATATTTCATCTCCCGGTTCTAAAGTTCTAGCAATTCCACGAGAAAGTGAAAACATTAAGCTAGTCATGTTCTGACCGAACGAAACGCAGTGGTTACCCTCTGCGTTTAGAAAAGCTGCCACCTTTGAACGAGCCTCATTCATTACCGCATCGGTTTCTATAGAACTTCGGAAAAAACCGTGGGTATTAGCATTAAAGTTTTTATAATAATGTCCAATTTCATCAATGACTTGATTCGGTACTTGTGTTCCACCAGGGCCATCTAAATAAATATGATCATGGTAAATAGGGTTTGTTAGCGAGGGAAAATGTTCTCTAAATTGAAATGAGGATGATGGCATGTTTTGGATCTTTAAAATGAAACATTGCTTTAATTTACATTTAATATTTGAGAATTGTAATTACGGTAGCCTATAAATTATGGGTTTTATAATCAGATAAATATTCTTACTCCAATGAAAATTGGACTGAAGTTTCAAACCGTAAAATAGACTTGTATTTTGCTTATTTCTCACTACCTTTAATTGAAACAATATTGGATTATTATGAGGAAAGTAGCTACTTTTTTTGTTGGAATTTTAGTTTTGATTAGCTCAATTTCAATTGCACAAAACACACAAAAACCCCCTCTACACGGTAAGCATTGGATGGCAATTACGGGAAAACCATTGGGGGCTACAGCTGGCGCGATGATATTCACTCAAGGAGGAAATGCGGTTGATGCCGCTTGTGCTATGCTTGCCGCTACAGCAACCATGTGGGATGTTTTGAGCTGGGGAGGAGAAACTCAAGCCTTAATTTATAATCCAAAGACAGGAAAAGTCATCGCGATCAATGCGTTAGGGGTGGCCCCAACCGGAGCGACATCGGAATTTTTTCAAGATAAAGGAATGAATTTTCCTCCAGCAACCGGTCCATTGGCGGCTGTTACCCCCGGAACTCCTGGTGGCTTGCTTACTATGTTGGCAGAATATGGAACGATGAGTTTAAAACAAGTATTGGCTCCTGCAATGGAAATGGCATTGGGGTATCCAATGGAAGCACAAACGGCCAAGCAAATTGAAAATAACAAAGAGGAAATTCGAACCTGGCCTTATTCTAAAAAAGTATTTCTTGTAAATGAAGGAAAAGATTTCGAGGCACCAAATCCAGGTCAAATTTTCGTTCAGGAGGATTTATACAAAACGCTTCAAAAGTTAGTGCAGGCAGAAGAGCAAGCCCTTAAAAAGAAAAAATCAAGGAAAGAAGCGATATATGCAGCTTATGACCGGTTTTACAAGGGCGATATTGCAGATGATTTTGTGAAAGGGGTACAAGAGCAAGGCGGACTGATTACCAAGAATGATTTAGCAAATTGGAAGGTTTATGTGGAGGAGCCTTCCCATACAAATTACAAGGGTATCGATGTATATAAATTACAGTCATGGGTCCAAGGCCCGGTGATGTTACAAGCCCTGAATATTTTAGAAAATTTTGATCTCAAATCCATGGGATATAATTCTGTACAATATATCAATACGGTTTACCAGGCCATGAGTTTATCATTTGCTGATCGCGATTTTTATTATGGAGATCCGTATTTTGGACCAGAAGAGCCAATGAAAGGGTTGCTTTCAAAGGACTATGCTAAACTTAGAATGAAAGAAATAAATGCGGAAAGAAATAATCCAAATATCAAGCCTGGTGATCCATATCCGTTTCAAGGTGGTGTAAATCCATTTAAAAATTATTTGGAAAAATGGGGAAATCAGGTTTCGGCAATGGAGAAAGTAAATACTCAATCAGATGCATATCAAAACGCTTACCTCGCAGGTACCACCTCGATTCAGACGGCTGATGAAGAGGGTTGGGTCGTTTCTGTGACTCCAAGTGGAGGATGGGTGCCGGCTGTGATTGCAGGAACAACAGGTGTGGGTTTGAGTCAACGGATGCAAAGTTTTGTGCTTACTCCTGAAGAAAATCCTTTTAATGTAGTGGAACCGGGAAAAAGACCCAGGGCTACCCTTACTCCTTCGTTGGCGCTAAAGGAGGGAAAACCTTTTTTGTCGTTCGCAGTACAGGGAGGAGATACACAAGATCAAAATTTACTGCAATTTTTTCTGAATGTAGTTGAATTTGGCATGACCACCCAACAAGCTGTAGAAGCCGCAAATTTTAACTCCTACCAGTTAATTAATAGTTTCGGCGACCATAAATCGAGCCCTGGAGAAATTGATTTAAACTCGGATGTTTCGGGATATACTAGAAATAAATTGTCAGAAATGGGATATAAAATTCATGTGAAAGACCGCACTTCTGGACCGATTAATGCGATATTTTTTGATCGAATTAATAATTCGTTTTGGGGAGGGTCATCAAATTACGGTGAGGATTATGGAATTGGATGGTAAGTACAGCCCAACATTTACTCAACACGTTGGTAATGCTCGTCTTCGCTAATTTCTAACTATATTTGCCCCATGGGATTTGACCAATTTAAACTTAACAAACAATTGTATTCAGCAATAGCTGATTTAGGACTTGAAACACCAACTCCCATACAGGAAAAAGCCATTCCAAGGGCAATGGCTGGTCAAGATATACTGGGGATTGCTCAAACTGGAACAGGTAAAACAGCCGCTTTTGTCATTCCAATATTAATGAAGTTACGTTTCGCACAGGATCCAGGCCCTAGGGCGTTAATCCTTACCCCTACCCGAGAGTTGGCTATTCAAATTCAAGCGATGTCCGAAGCTTTATCAAAATATACGGACTTACGAATTTTGTCAATATACGGAGGGACAGGGGCAAAAGTTCAAATCGAAGCAATAGAAAAAGGG
>JAHEMU010000122.1 GCA_024643485.1 Cytophagales bacterium | reverse complement strand
GCAAGAAATGAGCAGTCCAATACTAATGGGGGTTTTACATTCAGAATTGCTTAGAGGGAAGGAAATTTTTTCTTTTGAATATGCTGCTGAGTGGTTAAAATCTCAGCATGCACAATTATTAGATCCGCAACTCCAATTGTACCCGGGTATTCAGTATTTGAATGATAGTGAAAAAATAAATTTTGGAGTGTTTTTAGACTCTTCACCTGATAGATGGGGACGTATTTTAATGCGAAGAAGAGAGGCTGCATTAGCAAGGTTAGAAAAAAGGGCTGAAAACAACCTTTTTGAAACAGATTACCTCTTAGGTGTATTTGATGAACATCGCATGGGTGCTTTACGTTTTAAAGAAGAACTCGAAGGTCCATTTTTTAACGATAATAAGGAATTGGCAACACCACCATGGTCTTCTATTCGAGATTTAGAAGAAATAAGCTTAAAGTTAGAGCAGAATGATGTTATTGACGAACCCGAATATTTAAAATGGTTGAGTATGCTTATTGCTCCAGGTTCTTCTTTAGGAGGTGCACGACCTAAAGCCAGTGTTTTGGATGCAAAAAATCATTTGTGGATTGCTAAATTTCCTAGTAAAAACGATGACTCAGATATTGGTGCTTGGGAGGCTGTAACTTATGAAATGGCAATCCATTCAGGTATTCGCATGGCTGAATCTCAAGCTCGAAAATTCACCAATCAACATCACACCTTTTTAACAAAACGTTTTGATAGAAGCAATTCAGGAGAAAGAATACACTTTGCCTCTGCAATGACCTTATTAGGATATACCGATGGACAAGATTTCACTGATGGAGCCAGTTATTTAGAGTTAGCAGAATTCATTATGCGCAATGGCGCGGATGTACAAGCTGATTTAGAGGAACTTTGGCGTAGAATTGTTTTTAGTATTTGCGTATCTAATACAGATGATCATTTGCGAAACCACGGTTTTATACTAACCAATATGGGCTGGAAGCTTTCACCTGCCTACGATATAAACCCTGTTGAAACGGGTACTGGTTTAAAACTGAACATTTCCGAAAACGACAATGCATTAGCTATTGATTTAGCTCTTGAGGTAATCCCCTATTTCCGATTAACTGAAAACCGAGCAAAACAAATTTTAGAACAGGTAAAAAGCAGTGTTCAAAACTGGCGAAAAATCGCTAATAAATACGGCATATCAAAAACAAACCAAGAACTTAAAGCACGAGCTTTTAGACTAGCTGAAACCTAATCATCACTCTTTTAATTACTTTTTTGACCTAAGTTGAACAACCATTTGCTTTTCATCCCTTTTAATAGAGATATAAAGGTTTGTAAATTCAGTTATCCGGAGTTTCCGGACAACTGCCTTTGACGGTAAAAAAAACTTCAAAACAAAAATATAATCATTTAATATGAAGTGTTTTATACACAAACACATAAAGGATGTGCCTTGTGTTTATATGCAAAACTTTGATTGGATAAATTATCGTCTCAAAGTAGTTAAAACATCTCAAAAATTAAGATGTTTTGCTATATTTACGATTTTTAATATTCAAGCTAAATTTTCTAATAAAAGCAACAGAGATGAATCGCATTAATGAGGTATTAGCCGAAAAAAAACTTGTAAAGTAATTGTAAATAAAGGATTTATATTGTGAAATTTTGCGAAAGTTTGAGTCAACTTACTTTCCTATACAAAACTTACTAAATATATTCCCCAACAGTTCATCGTTGGTCACCTCACCGGTGATTTCACCCAAACTGCCCAAAGCAGCACGGATATCCTCCGCCAACATGTCGCCACTTATTCCACTGTTTAGGCCGTTTAGGATTCGGGCCAGACTATCACTGGTACGAGTTAAGCTCTGATAATGGCGGCTATTGGTAACTATGGTGTCACCGCTTTTTATTTCGTTTAATTTGATTTTCCGAACCAATTCTTGTTTGAGTTTTTCAATGCTGCCTTCATCTTTGGCGCACAACTTATATAAGTTGAAATTTGAAAAGTCGTTTATTTGCTCTTGGTCAGCCTTGTCTATCTTATTGGCCAAAAGTAAATAGGGGATACCTAACAATTTAAGTTCTTCCTCTTTCTGAGATAATTCCGTTGCGTTTTCAGTACTTAAATCAAACAAATACAAAATAATGGAGGCTTTTCCCATTTGTTCGTATGCCTTTTTAACGCCTATTGCCTCTATTTGATCTCCAGTTTCCCGAAGTCCTGCCGTATCGATAAATCGAAAATTAATCCCTTCAATCTGAAGGGTGTCCTCAATAATATCTCGTGTCGTACCGGCAATGTCAGATACAATGGCCTTTTCTTCTTTCAAAAATCCATTTAGTAAGGTGCTTTTACCTGCATTGGGTTTACCTGCAATAACAATAGGTACGCCGTTTTTAATCACCTGCCCCAAATTAAAAGAAGCAATTAAAGGAGTTATTTCTTGCTGTAATTCAGTTATCAGATGTAACAAGCGATTTCTGTCAGCGAATTCGACATCCTCTTCACCAAAGTCCAATTCCAATTCTATTAAACTGGCAAATTGCACCAACAAAGCTCGTAATTCTTTTATTTTATCACTAAATCCACCCCGCATATGATCGATGGCTGCTTTATGTGCCAATGCACTGTCGGAATGGATTAAATCGGCAACTGCTTCAGCCTGAGCTAAATCAAATTGTCCATGTAAAAAGGCGCGTCGGGTAAACTCACCTGGTTCAGCAAAGCGTGCTCCAGAACGAATCAATACTTTGATTATTTCTTCCACGATAAATGTGGAGCCATGACAGGAGATTTCCACTGAATCTTCTTTAGTAAAACTATGAGGTGCTTTGAAAACAGATACTAGCACTTCATCAATAATTCGATCATTTTCTCTAAATACGCCAAAATGAATGGTGTTTGCAGAAGCCTTGGAAAAGTCTTTATTTTTAAAATGGGTTGAGGCTAACTCCAAACAACCAGGACCACTAAGTCGAATAACTGCCAAAGCAGATACCCCCGGAGGAGTAGCGGGTGCCACTATGATATCATCAAATGTTTTCATCTGTGATGCAAAGTAACACAATCATTTTTAAACTATCTGCAATCACTGATTGCATATTCATTGAAATATTCCAAGAAATGGTCTTTTATCATGGTTTAAAAAATTTTATTTCTAATTTGCAATTCAAATAATTAAAGTTGGAGATACAAAATACATATGATGACGAGATTCTTAATTTATTAAGGATCAGAAATGTAAAATTGACTCAAGCACTGTGTATTTGGGGAGGAATTATTACAGTTATTCTGTCGTTGATTTTGGCATTTACCACTAAGGATATCATTGGGTTGCAAATTTTGTCAATTTCAATGATGTTTTTTGTGATTTATTTTTTATTGAAAAAAGGTAAGTTACTGATTGGGCGGCTTTTACTTTGTTATATTTTGCCCATTTTAGTGTATTTTATTTCCATTTTCACCAAGCGAATTTCTATAGAATTGGGCATTTACAATCCGATTAATTTTTTTGATACCAGGATAATCTTATTGACATTAATAATTGTGCCCTTTGTTTCGTTTAATATACGTGAATATAAGCTAATGGCTTTAGGGATGCTACCTATCCTATTGGGGTTGGTGCTTTTTGATCCAATTCATAACCTTGTTGGGGTTGGTTATTATCAATCTGGACTTGAGGCGAATGACTATTACTTTTCTAGTAATTTATTTATCCTAATTGCCTTTATATTTATTGGGGCATCGTTGATGTACACAAAATTCCAGGTAGAGAATAGCTCCATTTTGCAATTTTTTAAAATTTCCAAAATGGAAAATTCATTGGAATCCATAACAAGGGTGGCGAATTCACCTTCGCTTTCTGCCGGATTAATTGATGATACATTGAGAGAAATTGTGGCTGCAATTTCAAGAATAACGGGTGCAAATAGAGTGGGGATTTGGGAATTCGATGCTTCTTTAAGTACTATGTATTCCATCATGCAATTCGAAAATGGAAAAATATCTTACGATAAAAATGAGCTTCATCGTACTGATTTCCCTATTTATTTTAAAAATATCACTCAAAATAAAATTATTAGTGCCGACAATGCACAGGAAGACCTGCGATTATTTGAACTTAAAGAAGGATATTTGACTCCTAAAAATATTCACTCTCTATTTGATTCAATATACATTAGAAATAATAATGTAAAAGGGGTTATTTGTTGTGAATCTGTGGGTAAAGAAATTAAGTGGAATTCAGATGACCTAATATTTGTGAATTCAATGGGAGAATTAATTACTTCGGTCTACGTATCTGAAAAATTGAATAAAGAAGGTGAAAAACTTAATTCAATGAATAATGAATTGCGTTATTTGAATCAAAAGCTGGAGGATAGAATTAAGCGACGTACTGAAGAACTTAAACTTAAAAATCAACAATTAGAAGAATATGCGTTTGTGAATTCCCACATTATAAGATCTCCTTTAACCACAATCGCAGGTCTATTGAATATTTGGAATTTAGAAATTCGTCCGGAAGATCGGGCATATATTATTTCAAAGCTTCACGAATCGGTAAATAACATGGACAAAATAAGTTTTCAAATTGAAAATGCGATTAATCAGTACGGGGAATTTAGACGAGAAAACCTTAAATAAATTCCTAATTCTTATCTCAATTAGCCACACTCGGTTTCTTAGCAATATAGAATAGTTGCCTCTTTGTCACAATTTACGGTCCTTCATTTAAATTATCCTCAGCAAATTACAAGGTAATGTAAAGTTAAATAAATCAACTTCATTCTTCAATTTGTACCAAAATGGTGGTTTTGTGCTGTTTTATGATATTTAAAAGAAACAATTCTGTTTAAAATAGGACTCATTTATTTATTGTATTTGAAAATTTCTCACATGTAGGATTTCCATGTGATTCTAAAGTTTTAATAAATAATCCTGCCATACATTTGTAATATCAATAAATTATAAAAAAATGAAACGCACTTTATTTATCTTAACCATGGTAGTTTTGTCAGCAGTAAATTCTATTGCTCAAGATAACTACAAAAATTACACGTACTTCTTATACACAATCGCTAAGAATGTACAATGGCCTGCTGATCATAGCAACGGTGACTTCGTTATAGGAGTTTATGGTGATACGAACCTTATGCCACATTTACAGAGTATGGCAAACTCAAAAAAGGTATCGGGTAGATCAATAAAAATTGTGAAGTTTAATTCAATCGCTGAAATCAAAAACTGTAACATGGTATTTGTTCCAGAAAATAAATCAAACGAATTATATCAATTTGTTAACAAAGTAACGAATTCTTCTATTTTGGTAGTGACCGAAAAAGAAGGAATGGCTAAAAAAGGAAGTGGTGTAAACTTTGTTACCGCAAATGATGGGAAATTGGGATTCGAATTGAATTCTGCCGCACTTAAAAGTGCGAATTTAAAGGTATCCTCAGACTTAGTGCGATTCGCTGAGGTGTTGTAGTTTATTTAGAGTTTCATTGCTGAAATTCAGCTTAAAAGCCTCCACTTGTGGGGGCTTTTTTCTTTTAAATCAATTGATGTTTTTTCCACAAATACTTCATAATCCCGTCTTTTAAGCCCACATTAGGTACTAGAATCGAATGCGCTCCAGCCCATTTCATAACACTGATATAAATGTCTGATGCAGGCACTATAACGTCGGCACGGTCTGGATTTAGTTGCAATTCAAATATTCGGTCGTCCATACTTAAACTGGAAACGTACATCTGCAACTGTTTCAACTTAATTAATGACATTACCCGGCCTTGTTTCTTACCCGCTAATTCAAAAAATTTATTGATATTACCCCCCGTGCCAACCGCTGTTACACGGTCGATTTTCTTTGAGAAATTCGCTTTTACCCATCGTTCCATCTCACCCCATGACTCCGGTGCATCGTGCTTTGATAGGCGCCGAACAGAACCAATTTTAAAGGAAGCGGATTGTATCTTCTGTCCTCCTTTGTAAACGTTTAATTCGGTACTTCCACCGCCTACATCAATATGTAGATACGTTTTATCTGATAAATGTTCTAAAATTGCATCGTTAATCATGGATGCCTCGGTTTCTCCGTCAATCAATTGTATATCGAGATCGAAAGTAGCTTTCACTTCATCTAAAATCTCTTGTCCGTTTTCAGCTTCTCGCATCGCAGAGGTGGCGCAACCCATGTAATCTGTTACACCATATAAATCGACTAATAAACTGAATGCGTGCATTAAATTCATGAATTTCGATTTCATTTGATCTGAAATCCGCCCTTCTTCAAAAACTTCCTTCCCCAACCGCATCGGGAAACGCACATATTCCAATTTTTTAAATACCGGCCCCTTGGTGGTTTGTAAAACATTGGTTATTTGCATTCTAATCGCGTTTGAACCAATATCTATTGCACCAAATTTTAAACTATTCTCCATATCTTTTATTTCAATATAATATTAATGAAAATTTTCTAAAATCATCATTATTCCATTACTTTGCATTGCTTATCGCGAAAGACTGAGGGATTGGGCCCTTCGAAGTCTTGGCAACCTTGGTTAAACTTGGTGCCACATCCCACCCTTGCTTTGGCAGGGGAAGATAAGAGAAGGGCAACTCTTACCCGTTACTCTTTCCGATAAGTTAACATTTGAAATTGGAAAGAGTGGATTTTAATCAAATATTAAAGGAAAGAATTTTAGTGCTTGATGGTGCAATGGGCACCATGATTCAACGCTATTCGCTTACTGAAGAGGATTTTAGGACTCCAGAGTTAGCCAATCATCATATTCCCCTTAAAGGTAATAATGATTTATTGGTGCTGACGCGCCCTGATATTATCAAGGAAATTCATGCGGCTTATTTAGAGGCTGGGGCCGATATTGTTGAAACCAATACGTTTTCATCTACGTCTATTGCGCAAGAAGATTATCACCTCCAACATTTAGCCTATGAGTTAAATGTGGTCGCCGCAAGGATCGCAAAAGAAGTTACTACAGCATTTACTCAAAAAAATCCAAATAAACCTAGATTTGTGGCAGGGTCAATAGGGCCCACCAATAAAGCAGCCTCTATTTCACCAGATGTAAATAACCCCGGTTTCCGATCGGTAACTTTTGACGATTTAAAGGTTGCTTATAAACAACAAGCCGCAGGTTTAATGGAAGGGGGCGCTGATTTATTGTTAGTCGAAACTGTTTTTGATACACTAAACGCTAAAGCTGCGCTATTCGGAATACAAGAATTGTTTGATGAGCTAGGGAAGTCAATTCCGGTTATGGTTTCCGGTACTATCACCGACGCTTCTGGCAGGACTCTTTCTGGACAAACAGCCGAAGCATTCAATATTTCGTTGTCTCATTTCCCTCTTTTGAGCATTGGTTTGAATTGCGCACTTGGTGCAAAACAATTGTATCCATACCTAGAAACACTGAGTAATGAATCTACTTGTTTCATCAGCGCTCACCCTAATGCTGGGTTGCCTAATGAATTTGGAGAATACGACCAATCGCCAAC
>JAHEMU010000121.1 GCA_024643485.1 Cytophagales bacterium | reverse complement strand
CTCTTTCACCACTTTGTACCCTAATGTAACAGAGGTAAAGGGTAACTTCTCCTTTGGACTATCCTCTGGAGGCGATGAAGTGTCACTTTATACAAAATCCGGTAATTTGGTGGATCGTGTGGCCTATTTACCTACCGCTCCATGGCCTCTTCCTGCAAATGGAGATGGACCAACACTTGAATTAATAAGTCCTGAGTTGGACAATTCTTTAGGAGTAAATTGGAAAAGTGGAAAAAAAGGAGGGAGTCCAGGAGAAATTAACTTGCTAGATCAAACCATTTATGGAAGTATTGATATTTTTCCTAATCCCTTTTCTGATGTGTTAAATATAGATTTTGTACTAAAACAAGAAGGTGTTGTGCAAATAAAAATGACAGATTTAGCAGGGAGACAACTCAATTCCATTACCAACGGATTCTATGCCATTGGGCAGCATAGCCTCACTACCTCATTGTATGGAATTCCAAATGGAATGTATATATTGACATTTAACGACGGCGATCATATTAAGTCGTTTCGTTTAATAAAAAGGGACTAAATAAATAGAAATAGGATCAGAGATGAGTGAAGAGATAAATCAATTAATTGCTCAATTGCAGCAACCAGAAGGAGATGATGTTTACAAAGCGTCTGATAAATTGGCTAAAATTGGATCTGATGAAATAGTAAAAGAGCTCATTATATTATTAAGTGGACTTGAGTCTGACACTAGAATCTTGGCCTCCAGAACGCTGGGATTAATTGAAAATAATCATGAAGCTTTAGAACCTTTGATAAATGCGATTAATCATGAGGATAATGTAGGGATTAGAGGCGACCTAATGATGGCATTAGAAGGCTTTGATTTAAGTAATTCCTTCGTCGAGATTTTTAAATGGTATTTAAACGGTTCCTTTAAAGTATCAACACTTGCAAAAGAATTATTAGATTTTAAAGAATTTGAAATCACTCCAAGGGTTTTGAAAAAAGCATCCAAACATTGGAATCATTATGCAAATAACGTAAAAAAGGATGAAGTCTTTTTATTGAAAAAGCAGGAGGTTGAAGAGGTTTTAAATGAATTGAAAGAGTTTATTGGCGATGATAAGAGCAGTGAATGATTAATTATCCAATAAGCCTTAAATAATTTTCAACACCTTCTATTTTTCAAATTTCCTTTTTCTTTACTTTGTATCATGAGTCGTATAAGAGTGAATATTGCGAATGAAACTTCTACCTTGAAGTCTGTTGTTTTAGGCTTGGCGAAAAGTCCAGGTGAAACACCGTCCATAGAGGAAGCCTACGACCCAAAATCTATTGAACACATTAAGAATAATACCTATCCAGTAGAGACCGATATGGTATTGGAAATAACCACTTTCAGGGATATTTTAGAAAAGCACGGTGTACAAGTTTATCGACCTGATTTAATAGAGGATTGCAATCAAATATTTGCAAGAGACATTGGATTTGTAGTTGATGAGTATTTTTTCAAGTCCAATATATTGCCAAATAGGGCAGAAGAATTACAAGCAATTAATTATATCATAGATAAATTGCCACAAGACAATGTAATTACGGTGCCTGAAAGCGTACACATGGAAGGCGGAGATGTGATGCCGTGGAATGAACATTTATTTATTGGTACCTACAAAGGTTCAGATTACCCAACCTATATCACCGCCCGAACCAACATGGAGGCAGTTTCATTTTTCAAATCCTTCTTTCCAAATAAAAAAGTGAAAGAATTCAATTTGAGAAAATCAAACAGCAATCCACGAGAAAACGCCCTTCATTTGGACTGTGTTTTTCAACCCATTGGAAAAAAGTACGGCATTATTCATAAAGAAGGATTTTTAGATGTTGATGATTACCATTATTTGGTGAATATATTTGGAATGGAAAATTTGTTTCACATCTCTGCAGATGAAATGTATCAAATGTTTAGCAATGTTTTTTCCATTTCACCAGAAGTGGTAGTTTCCGAACGCAATTTTACTCGTCTTAACGATTGGATGAGAAGCAAAGGGTTTATAGTTGAAGAGATACCATACGCTGAAATAGCGAAACAAGAGGGATTATTGAGATGCTCTACCTTACCATTATACCGACATGACTAAGCAAATTACCGAAACTATTTTGATGATTCGCCCTGTGGCTTTTCACCGAAATGAGCAAACGGCGGTGAATAACCTATTTCAACCACGTGAGGATATTATGAAAGCATCCACCTCACAAGATCGTGCGTTGGATGAATTTGATTCATTTGTTGAAAAACTCAAAGCCGAAGGTGTTAACGTTATTGTTTATAATGATGACCCTGAAACATCTACTCCGGATTCTATTTTCCCTAATAACTGGAATTCTTTTCATGAAAATGGGATGATTTATCTATACCCTATGTTTGCGGAAAATAGAAGAATTGAAAGGAGAGAGGATATTATTGCTGATTTTCATGAACAATTTGAGGTGGACGGAATCTACTCATTCACTCATTGGGAAGAAAATAATAAATTTTTGGAAGGTACCGGAAGTTTAATTCTTGATCGACCGAATAAATTGGCTTATGCTGCAGTTTCTGAACGGACTGATTTAAATGTTTTGGCTGAATTTACAGAACAAACTGGATTTGAGATCGTTCCATTTTATGCAAATCAGACCTTTGAAGGAATTCGAGTGCCCATTTACCATACAAATGTGATGATGTGTGTAGGAGAGCAATTTGTGGTGATTTGTGAGGAGTGTATTGACAACCTGGATGAGCGAGCTTACGTGCTTGAAAAAATTAAAGAAACCGGTAAAGAAATCATTGCCATAACAGAAGATCAAAGAGATCAATTCGCAGGGAATATGCTGCAGGTGGCAACCAAAAACGGAAAACGGTTAGTTGTGATGTCTGAGTCTGCTTTTCTTTCCCTTACGAAAGAACAAATTACCGCTTTGGAAAAACACGGAAAATTACTGCATTCCGCAATACCTACCATTGAAACCTTAGGAGGTGGAAGTGCCCGATGTATGATGGCAGAAGTCTTTTTACCCCCTAAAAAGTAAAATAAAGGAAGTTTTTTCTCTATCTTTCAGAACATATGGCTATTAAATTTTCTACCAATGGATCTGATATTGGTTTTGGCACCAAAGAGTTTGATGTTGAAAGATTAGTAAATAAAGACGGTACTTTTAATGTTAAGAAGCGAGGGCTGCGGTTACGTGATTTCTCTTTGTTTTATTATTTGATTAATCTCGGTTGGACAAAATTTGGCATTTTAATTACCATTTCATACCTCGTGGTAAATGCAGGCTTTGCGTCAATATATTATTGGATAGGAGTTGATAGTTTATCCGCATTTCAAGGAACGACTAATCTGGATGCATTTTTACACTGCTTTTTCTTTTCAGCCCAAACTATGACTACTGTAGGATATGGAGTAATTAGTCCAGTTACCGCAACAGCAAGTTTTATAGCAGCATTTGAAGCCATGGTTGGTTTGATTGTTTTTGCCTTTGCCACAGGTATTTTTTACGGAAGATTTTCAAAAGCTAAAGCAAGAATACGCTTTAGTGAAAATGCAGTGGTGAGTCCGTATAGAGGAATTACAGGTTTGAAATTTCGCATCATGAATTTGAGAAAAAACCATTTAATAGACATGGAGGCAAGGTTTATTTATTCCTATTTGGAGATGGATAAAAGCGAGGTGAAACGAAGGTATTCTACCTTAAATTTAGAGATAAGTTCCATAAGTTTATTTGCAGTTCCGTGGACGATTGTGCACCCAATTGATGAAAAAAGCCCTATTTATGGGAAAAAAACTTCCGATTTAGCCACAGAAAAAGCCGAATTTTTAGTCATATTAAAAGGGTATGATGAAACATTCAATCAATATGTCCATCAAGTTTATGACTATAAGTTTGATGAAGTACTATTTGATTCGGATTTTAATCCAATGTTCGATGCCAGTACTCATGGAGTTACAGAAGTCTTTGTTGATAAGATTGATTCTGTGAAGAATATTTAGGAGATAAGGTTTGTGCCATTAACTATTTCAACTTCATAAAAAGCAGGTTTATATCCAAATTTGCCTAAATAATTGGATCCAAATTCACTTTTAATTTCGTCTAACATTTCTTCAGAAATTAAATTTATAGTGCATCCGCCAAATCCACCTCCCATCATTCTACTTCCAATAATTGAAGGGTTTTCCCTTGCTAAGTTTACTAAATAATCAAGTTCTTCGCAGCTCACTTCGTATTTTTCACTCAAACCAAGGTGCGTTTGAAACATTAATTCCCCTAAGCCAATAAAATCCTTCCTTTTTAAGGCAATAATCGCGTTTTCTAATCGTTCTATCTCCTCAATGACATAGGAACATCGTTGGAAAATTTCATTGCTCATGCGATGCTTTACCGTAGAAAGTTGATTTAAGCTAATTTCTCTAAGCGATTTAAATTCAGTATTTAATTCTTCATTTAGTATAGAAACCCCAGATTCACAGGCTTCTCTTCGTTTGTTGTATGCGCTATCGCCCAATGAATGTTTCACCTTTGTATCTATAAGTAGTAATTGATATTTACCGAAATTAGCAGGAGCATATTCGTAACTAAAATCACGACAGTCTAATTTTATTACTTGGTTTGTTTTTCCAAATAAATTAGCAAATTGATCCATTAAGCCACATTTTACTCCAACAAAATGATGTTCGGCCCACTGTCCAGCTTGTGCTAATGTCAATAGATCCAATTTAAGATTAAACAAGTGGTTCAATCCAAACGAAATTCCACCTTCTAAAGCAGCTGAGGAAGAAATTCCTGCTCCATTAGGTATGTTGCCACCAAAAACTAAATTGAAATTCTCAACATACCCAGTAAGTTCTTTTAATCGATGAACTGTGCCGGTGATATAATTTGCCCACATATCAGAAGAAGGTTTAATTGGCTGTTTAAAATCAATCCTTAATTCTTCATTTATATCAAGCGCATATATGGATGAATAATTATTTTCAGAAATTGTAAAGGCGAAGTAGATATAGTAATTTATTGCAGCAGGTAGTACAAAACCCTCGTTATAATCGGTATGTTCTCCAATAATATTGATACGAGCCGGGGAGGCAATGATTATTGGTTTTTTGTTAAATTTTTGAATAAAACAATCAACTATATTTTTTTTAATATCTCTTTCCATGGTACGTAAAAGTAACTCCTTCAAAAAATATGGAGAAGTAATTAGTTGAAATTAAATAATGAAAACCTATCTGAAGTCCTTTTTAGATTATAATTTCAATTCACATCAAAACCGAATTAAATGAAATTTAACCATTAAATAATTGCTTTTTATCCCTATAAACATTACAGCATATACAATTCCTCAATTAATCTCACTACCTTTGCAGTTCATTTAATAATATTGCATTTTGAATAATTTTGAAAAACTAGGACTTTCTAAAAAATTAGTAGAAGTTTTGGGTGAAATGGGTTTTGAAAACCCAACAGAAATACAACAAGAAGCTATTCCGCTCTTGTTGACTAAGGATCCTATAAATTTTATTGGGCTTGCGCAAACAGGAACTGGTAAAACAGCAGCATTTGGGCTGCCATTACTTGATTTAATTGATCAAGATAGTGACGCGACACAGGCTATAATTATGTCCCCTACACGTGAATTAGGGCAACAAACAGCAAAACAATTGGTAGATTTTTGCCGTAATAACAGACGGATAAATGTTGAAGTTGTTTACGGTGGTGCGAACATCGTGGGGCAAATAAAAGCCCTTAAGCGTCCAACACAAATAGTGGTAGCAACGCCAGGTCGTTTAATTGATTTATTAAAAAGAAAAGCTCTTAAATTAGATCAAGTACGGTATGTCATTCTTGATGAAGCGGATGAAATGCTCAATATGGGATTCAAAGAAGAGATTGATACCATTCTTGAATATACTCCTGAAGAACGAGTAACTTGGTTATTTTCGGCAACAATGCCTTCGGAAATTCGAAAAATCATCAAAAAGTACATGGAAAACCCATTAGAGGTTTCTGTGAATTCAGAGGTGAAAAGTAACGTAGATATTTCTCATCAATACATCGTAACTAAAACTTCAAACAAAATACCCGCTTTAAGAAGGTTTCTGGATATACAACCAGGAATGAGAGGCATTTTGTTTTGTAGAACTAAAAGAGAAACTCAGGAAATTGCCGATGATTTAGGTAATATGGGATATGGAGTGGAAGCACTTCACGGTGATTTAACTCAATCGCAAAGAGATTCTGTTATGAAACGGTTTAAAACCCGCTCTATGCAGTTATTGATTGCGACTGATGTGGCAGCTAGAGGTATAGATGTGAATGATCTAACTCACGTGATCCATCATACCCTTCCAGATCAATTGGAAAATTATACCCACCGTAGTGGAAGAACCGGTAGAGCTGGTAAAAAAGGTATTTCAATGGCGTTTATTAATTCTAGAGAAAATAGAAGAATTAACGAACTTGAAAAACGACTTAAAATTAAATTTGAACTGGTTGAAGTGCCAGCGATTGATCAATTAAAGTCAAGCCGTCTTTCTCACTGGGCAAATTTAATCATCAATACTAAGGTTGATGAAAATGCGGATAAATTAATGGAAGCGGTAAGTTCATACTTTGCTGATTTATCCAAGGAAGATATCCTTAAAAGGTTGATTACCACTCAATTAGATCATTTAATGATTCAGGGTAATGAAGATAACGACTTAAATGAAACTCGAGGTGGTTCAGATAGGGGTGATAGAGGAAGTAGAAGTGATAGGGGAGACCGTTCGTCAGGTAGAGGAAGAGGTGGATTTAATCGCTATTTTATAAACGTAGGTACGATTGATGGCGTTACTAAAGCCGATCTTCTTCACTTTTTAGCTGATATTTCAGATGTAGATCGTAATAGCTTTGGCGATTTATCTATCCAAAAAAATTGTACGTTCTTCGATTTAAATGTCGACGCGGATAATGGTTTTGCAGCTAAATTTAATGGGATTGATTTAGAAGGCCGTAAGGTAAGAGTGAACCTAGATGACGAAGGACCTAGGCGTTCAGGAGGGAAACCAAAATCGAATGATGGAGGTGGATATGGAACTCCTCGTCGCGACAGACCTCGTCAAGGGGGTCCTAAACAATCGGAACCTCGTAGAAATAGAGGTAGAAGACGTTATTAAGACATATTTTAAAGAATTTAAAGAGGAAAAGTCAAATTTTCCTCTTTTTTTTTGAAAAATTATTATTCCGAAAGAATTATATAATGTGATTACTATTTCATATTTTGGTATAATTTAAAAACTAAAAACTAAACACTATGCTTAAAAATTTACTTAGTTTTTTCATTTGTTTTGTTTTTTCCGTGTCTCTATTTGCACAGAAATCACAAGTTAATGGGAAAGTAACAGATGCGTCAAATGGCGAAGCTGTAATTGGAGCAAATGTTACACTGAAAGGCACCTCCACTGGAGTGGTAACCGATGTCAATGGCGCATTTACTATTTCAGCTTCCTCAGCTGATGTTTTAGTCATTTCTTTTGTTGGATATGATACAAAAGAAGTTTCCGTTGGTGGACAAACTACAATCAATGTTCAGCTAGAATCCGGATCTACGGTGCTTAATGATGTGGTTTTTGTAGGT
>JAHEMU010000456.1 GCA_024643485.1 Cytophagales bacterium | reverse complement strand
TGATTTGGAAACCACTGAAAGGTTTTACATCGATATCCTTGGCTGTTCGAAAGGTCGTAGTTCCGACCATTGGATTGATTTTGATTTTTATGGTCATCAAGTAGTAGCGCATTTAGCCCCAGAGGAAACCGGCGAAGTGACTGCCGGTGCCGTAGATGGTAAAAATGTACCTGTTCGACATTTTGGGGCTGTTTTGCCTTGGGAAGAATGGGAACGTTTGGCCGCTCACCTTACTTCGCATGGAATAAATTTTGTAATTGAACCTTATATTAGGTTTAAAGGACAAGTAGGAGAGCAAGCAACCATGTTTTTCCTAGATCCAAGTGGCAATGCGCTTGAATTTAAATCGTTTAAGGATATGAGCCAGCTTTTTGCTAGCTAATATGATAATAAGCGTTTAGAAATTCCGTTAATAGCGTGATAGAAAAATGAAATATAAGGAGTAATAACATCTCCAATTTTGGTCGTGGAATAGCCATAATTTGCTTATAACAAGAATAATGGCTATATATTACAGTTAAGAGAAGAAATAACGAAGTGAAGAAATATCTGATTTTTTATATTCTTACCCATTTGGTAGTCTGTGCTTTCGCTCAAACCTCATTTGATTCAAAGTTTAGTCAATTGATGTTTGATAGTAGCATGCCAAAAAAGCTATTGGAATCTAAAACCATGGTATTGGTAGATTTGCCAAATTTTTCTCAAAAAGAATACGAGCGAGTTTCATCTGCTTTTCATCAGGAAATAACCAAATCAGGTATTGATGCTGTCGTTTACTATCCTTTCGAAGTTATTTTTTCAGGTGTTGAAGTAACTCGCAGTTTCATGTTGGACTTTGAAAAACGTGAAATAGAAAATTTGATTTTACTTCAATATAAAGGAGATAATAGTAAAGTAGCGGTTTTATCTCTTGATTTAGCATTTCTCATAGGTGATAAACCAAAAATGGCGTGGTTGATGGAAGGGGTATTCAAAGAAATTTCACATCAATTATATTTGAATTCAGCAAATAGTGGTCTGGAAAGAAAGAATTTTCTTGTTAATGAACAACCTGAACAGGGGCTATTAACCAATCCATTCATAGGTAGAAGATCCGATTTTTTTAGTCTAAACTTAAAAGAATCAAAACTTGCCGTTCCTTTAACAGGAGATAATAGTAAAGACGCAGCGATTAAAAGGGTATTTGAAACTATTTATAAATACCCATACAAATTTGTAGCAAACGATATTCCTGATTCAGAATTGCAAAAAGAGGGATTTCAATTTGTATTTCGATTTGCAGGTGGCCCGATTGAAGTAACCCGGAAATTATTGGGATATGACGTACAGCCCTCGGTATCCGTATATATGTCGGTGCTTCAAGGAAATAAAAGTGAAGTAAAGCCCATTCGAAAAGGTCAGCCAGCCTACAAAGCCTATGTGAAACAATTAAGTAACGACAATGTATTTCTAGGAACGGAATGGGATGCAGGAAGTACCCTTTTAGAAGGCATAACTAATCATCTAAATAGCATTAACAAAGGACTTAATTGAAGAATCTTCAATTAATAACAATCCTGTAATTAAGTAACGCTTTCCGTTATCTAAGCATTCGCACATAACCCGACTTCTTCTCGTTTCTATCTTTCGATAGGTTCGTCTGCGAAATATAAAAATGGTGCCTTCCGGTAATTCCTTTAATGTAGTGCCCTCTTTTTGCGGACCGAATTGTGATAAAGCTTGAGCCAATGGGGTATGGGAGGATGAAGCAGCACGAGGATTTTTAGCATAATCGGCTAGTGCACGCATTAAATTTTCGGGTAAATCTGCTTGGTGGAGAATTACAAGCAATAATTTTTGAAAAGTTAGTTTCCACTCTTTTCCGTGATGACTTACCTTTAAACCATAATCGATAACTGTTTGTAAATGTGCTACTTCGTGGACGTAAGTAATCAAAAATGAATAAGGATGTAAATCGCGATTCACAGAAATACGATGAGAATTATTTTTTCGATTATAGGAATAATCACCCAGCTTGCTCGATCTATTTCTGGAAAGGACAAAAGTAAAAGGAGTCGACTTCCAAAGGGAAAAGGCCCAGTTTACATAGGGTGCGGGAATTTTGTTTGAAAG
>JAHEMU010000120.1 GCA_024643485.1 Cytophagales bacterium | reverse complement strand
CTTTTATTAGTTTATTCGAGCTGTTTAGTAAATGAAATTCAATACTCGCCATGTCTTCCAACAACGGAAGTGTAGATAAATCCATATAATCCATTCCGTTTGTTGCTTTCGAGTTCACCCCAATTTGATAAATTTCGTTTTTTAACTGTTTGCTTTGAAGAGTTAAAGTTAAATTCCAATGTTCTTCGTCGATTACGTTGGAAGCGGTTTGTTCAATACGCAATGCATTAGAGGGCTTAGCTGGGAAGATTAATTTTAAGGGACTTCCTGCATCTATAAATACAAAACCAGCACCATAAGCAGGCAATTCGATGCTTTCAGAAAATCCGCCATTATACATAAACAAATTACTTATTTTGGTGAGTTCACCACTGGCTTCTTTTACCTCCATCCAGTCGATGGTAAATGGATAAGGATTGCCAATCAGATTCCAACCTTCGGATATCGGTAGTTGAAAGTCATTGATAGGATTTAATGGAAAAACAGTGCCGTTGTGAAACGATATATTAAGATCTTCAGTTTGTATTAGCCAATATCCATGACCCATTTCAAAATTATTGAGTCCATGGGTGTACTCTTGAAAATCGGAATTGGAATATCCAAATAACCTCCAAGTCCTAGGATTATAAGGTATCTGAATTTGTTGGTTTATTTGAGTTGGATTTAATTGATATGGAATTGAAAATAAGTTATAATCTTCCACATTATTCCCAATTTTCAATGGGGGTAAATGAATGTCTATTAATTTACGATATACCAGATAATGATCCGTTTCGGTAGTGTTTCCAAATTCATCGGATGCGGCAAGGTAGTATTCTAAACCCATCGCATCTAACAAATCTTCATTCATACTATAAGCGATGGTGTTTTCACTTGGGAGCGGTATTTCTATAGTGCTATAATCAGTAGATAGCAAAGGCCGATAATGCAAAGTGAGTGTAGAAATTGATGTTTGCGCGTCGTTACAGTAACCACTTATTAGCATCGTATTTGTACTGCTTTCAAAATATGAAACGGGGTCATTATTAACCCATAAATCAGGAGGGAAGTTGTCTTTATATACGAAGGTTTGCTCTTCTGATAAGGCTGAAAGCTTAAATGCGGCATCAAAACTGGCGACCTTCCAGAAATATTCCCCATAAGGTAGTTGAGTGAAAATGCGAAGGGAATCGGTTAAAAAACGATCAGCAGATTGAATAGTAGTTTGGCCATTAGAATTTAAAGGGATCTGTAATAAGTCGTAATTGTTTGAAGTGGTACCAAGAAAAACAGCATAGGAAAGAGTACTATTAGGGGTTTCTATATCGCTTCCCCTATCCCAAGAAATGATTACTGAATCTTGATATTGACTTTCATGCGTTTTAATAGTACTAGTCAGATTTTGAGGCGGATTTGGCACAGAATTCAATTGATTCAAATCGTTTCGGTATATTTTAGAAATTGGACCCGCTTCGGAATTACCTGTTATCACGATATCAAGATCGCCGTCATTATCGACATCGCCCCATTTTGCTTCACCATTGGAAACTTGAATGGGGAGTGCAGGATATACTTCTTCAAAATCGCCCTCTATATTTTCAAATATTCGGGTCGCAAAAGTTTCAGAAGCAGATGAACCGGTAATGATTAAATCCAAATCTCCGTCGTTGTCGAAGTCACCTGCATCAATACTTCCTATGATATCTGAAATTCGAGGAGCCAATAGTTCATATTGAAGTGTTTCTGAATGGTAGGTTAGAAGAAAAACACCTTCCTGACCTTCATAATATCCTGAAATAATCAATTCTCTTTCCAAGTCCGAATTGAAATTTGCTGAAAATAGGTATCCGTAAGTATTGTTGATGCTGGCAGCAAAACCATAGTCATCAAAAAAGGAACTTCCTTTAGCAATAACAGCCGTAAATGGTGAAATAGCATTTGTATTGTTTTCCGAAACGATAATGTCCACAAATCCATCTGAATTTTGTTGGTGCCTACTTAATTTACCACCCATATTTATTCCTAAATCAGCGGAATTAACCCACCCCTCACTGTTGTGATAAAATATTTTCGTTATCGGAGTGGTAGTATTAAATCCAGAAAGGACAAAATCAATTTCACCGTTCGCATCTAAATCTTCTGCGATTATACCACCGTTTTTAAGTTCCAAATTTAATGGATTATACAATGAACTTGCTAACAAAGTCCCTGACTGATTCAGATACACAGTGAAGGGGTTTCCTTCACCGGCTATTATAATATCAGTTTCACCATTTTTATCAAAATCAGAAAATTCAATTGAAGGATGAATAGTGCCGAGTAAGTTAGGCTGAGAGGAAGGGGTAAAGCCAGTTCCTGTATTGAGATATAATTTGGCGGTAGGTTGATCATTAAAATTTCCGGAAAAAATCAAATCGTTTTGTCCATCGTTATTAAAATCGACCCAACGGACACCACTATCCTTCATTGGTGCGAAATTACCACTGTATATTTCCGTGAAATCACTGCTCAGAGTAAAGGTTTGTTCGCCACTCCACATTCCAGCGGAAAAAGTGCCATCAATGGCTTGAACAGACCAATAATAGGTGCCTTCAGACAAATCTTTAATTGAGAAAGAACGTTTATTACTACAATTTCCGTGTTTTGGTAATAGGTTGTGACCATCCGTTAAATTGGATAGGGGAGCAAGTATTTCTGCACCACCTGGGGTAGTTCCTATTCGAATATTATAACTTAAAATGGAAGACGAGGAATGATCGTCCACGGCAGTTCCCCAACTAAATTCAAATATTCTTCCATTGCGCATCACGGAAAAGTCAGAATTTGGAGGAGTTGGAGGATTGTTTGTGGATACATTTGAATTGCCATATAAATTGGTCACCCACGCACTGCTAATCAGTACATCTAAGTCACCATCAGCGTCGAAATCTGCAGGTGCTACAAATGCGTGTGATTGTGGAGTAAATTGATTGGAAAAGATTTCACTATAAATGGTTCCATTCCATTCGTACAGCCTTGTAATGTCTCCTGTGACAAATCCTGTAAGCAACAATTCATACTTGCCGTTATTCGTATAATCGTTCCAGGATAGTTGGCTATATGTGACGGAGGGGATTTGTGCTGTTGTATTAATCAATTCAAAACCAGATCCCGTATTTCTATAAATTTTAGTGTTGAAACTTCCTGAAATAGCTAGATCAGGCAGTCCGTCATTGTCGAAATGCCCCATTGAGATATCCCCATAGGTTGTTCCAGGAATTTGGCCTGATGAGGTGGTGTTGAATTCACCACTTTCGTTTATATAGAAAATCACGGAACTTCCGTTGTTGATGACGATGTCTATGTCACCATCCGAATCAAAATCAAGTGATAAAGCATCATTTCCAACGCTGAAATCACTTTTTTTCAAAATATAACCATTGTTTGTATGGTAGTAAAGGCCTGTAAATGGTGTGGAAAGGGTATTTCCCATAATGAATAGGTCCTGCTTCCCATCGTTGTTATAGTCATGGGACATAAGAATGGGAGATGAAATTCCGGTAAATTCTCCAATATTGGTTTCAATAAAAGTGGAGCCAGTATTGGAATAAACTCGAGTTATTAGAAAGGTGCCATCATTCCCGGCGATTAAAATATCTAAAAGGTTGTCTCCATTTACGTCGGTCCAAATCGCATTGCCATTTTCAACATTCGGCAGTAATCCAACGAAGACTTCCGTAAAACTGCCATTGTTGTAATTATAGATAGAAGTCTTGGTTTCTGTGTCATAATTGCCAACAATAAGTACATCTAAATCGCCATCGTTATCGTAATCACCCCATGATGGAATAGGACGACCACCGCTTTCCAATTCATTGATATTTACCTTAGAAAATTGAGCAAAGCCAACTGAAGAAAAACAAAATAGTCCGAATAATAGTAATAATCTGCTCATATACGGTTATTTTGATGGTTGGGGAGGCTTTGGAAGAAGTGGAACCGGTTCCGGTTGAGCGAGAATGATTAACCCTCCAATTAATGTTAAACCAAGGGGTGAAACTTGCCAACCCAGACCTATTTTTCGTCTAACCAGTATAGAAGCTTCTGTATTAGGAAGCCCTTGAACTGTTGAATTTAATTCAATACTGTAATTGCCTGGTTTAAGTTTTTTAGGAATCTCATAATTGATATTTCTTGAATTAATAATATCAGAGGAGTTAATGATAATCCCATTTTTTTTCCATTTAAGGATATAACCGTTACTTAATTTACCTCCGGTCCAAGATAATTGGGTGGAGGTTCCTCGTTTAACTTTTTTTGGAAGTGTAATGAATTGGAGAGGAGTGGGGATTTCATACCCTTTTATTTGAATTGCGACATTTCCACTGAATTCTTTTAATTCCGAAGCGATGGCCCATTTAATATGATGGTCTTTACCTGCCTGTACCTGTGAAAAATCACCGTAAATTTCTTTTAAAGGAGATTTAAATTGATCTATGGATGAATAAAATTCAAATCGATACGAGTTTTCGAGCGTATCTAGCAGATCAAAGGTGATAAAAATGGTGTCTTGGGAAAAGGAGTACTGCTTTATCTGAACTGTCTGAGAAAGACCGCTCAAAAAAATGAAGGTAAAAGCAACGATTAGTATAGATACTTTCATAGTTCATTATTTAACTAAATGTAACCAATCAAGCACCCAATAAAAATGACCTATGTCATTAAGCGTAAAAAATATGAATGTTAGAATAAAAAAAACACCCACATGGTGAAAGTGGGTGTTTTTTATTTTTTTAGCCTAAACAAGTATTATCGAGTTGAATTTTCCACTTTTTTAAGTGGTTTTCTAGGCATCATTTCAGTACGTTCTGCTGTATGATAAACAATCGCAGCTATTACCGTAGCCATTTGTTTCAAATCATCCATCTCCAAACGCTCGTACACATCCATATTTGAATGGTGAGTTCTAGTGTTGTATTCGATATCGTCTTGAATAAATTGAAACCCTGGAATACTCACACCGTCAAAGGCAAGGTGGTCAGTTCCTCCTGTGTTTCTCACTGAAATAGTAGGAGTTTCAATAATATCACTTAGTGCATTAAACCAATCATTAAAGATAGGTCTAGCGGCTTCATTTTCTTGTAAATAAACACCTCGAATTCGTCCAGTACCGTTATCTATATTGTAATATGCAGACAGTTTTGAATGATCAGATTTCAAGTTCATGGTTTCAGAATCTCCAAAATGATTCTTTACATAATTTCTTGAACCATAGATTCCTTGCTCTTCACCAGTCCATAAAGCGATTCGAATGGTTCTTTTAGGTTGATATCCTGTTGCTTTAAGAATTCTAACTGCTTCCATCATAACGGCACATCCTGCAGCATTGTCAGTTGCACCAGTTCCAGCATGCCATGAATCAAGGTGACCACCAAGCATCACCACTTCTTCTTTTAATTTCTTATCGGTACCCTGAATTTCAGCGATTACATTATATCCCTGTAAATCATCTTCAAAAAAGGTAGTTTTAATTTCAGCTTCTAATTTTACTGGAATTCCTTTTTCTAAAATGCGTTCCATTAAATTGGTATGTTCAGTAGCCATTTCAAATTCAGCACCTGCAACAGTTGCGTCTTTTTGATATGGAGCGCCGTTTGAAGTAAAAAATGTACCATGACGACCATTTTTTCCACTGATAATAACTGCAGCGTTTTCGCTTATTAAAAATTCAGATATTTTATTTTGTAAAGCTCGTCTAGCTCTGTACTGCGCAATTAATTCTGGAGTATAACGACTTGGAGCTCCACCAGTGGGATACTTTTCAAGTTCTTTTAGCTCTTCATCAGTATAGCGATTTCCGTCAGCCTCAAAGGTAGAAGAAGCATCGTATGAACTAGGAAAAAGGACGATTTTACCAGTTAATTTACCTTTATACTGGTCTAAATCTTCTTCTTTTTCAACTTTAAGTAATATTACCTCTCCTGAGACTGCTCCATTGGTACTTCCTGTCCATGCTTTAGGAATGGCAATAAATGGCATATAATAGGGGGAAGTCATGGCAACATAACTTTTGTCCACTCTCCAACCTTTACCAAATTCACCCCAAGCCTCTAATTTCGAATTAGTTAACCCCCAAGAAGTTAAAGTCTTTACCGCCCAATCTTCCGCGGATTTTAATCCTGGTGAATTGGTTAATCGTGGCCCGCTTACATCCGTTAAATAAGATGCAATCATTTCAATTTGTGAATTTTTCAACCCTTCTTGCTTGATACGGTTGATCATTTGGTAGTCGATTTTCTCTTGAGCAAGAGCTTGAGTAAAACCAAATCCTACCAATAATAACAGAACGTAAATTTGTTTCATATGTAGTATAATTTAAAAATGAAAGTTAGCTAATTTTTAATTTAATAGCAGATTAAGTTGATAAACGGTTTAATCTTAGTGTAGTTGATGTATAAATAGTTCAGTTTGTAGAAAAAAATTCATAAATTTTGTGATTATTAACCCATTTTCTAATTGAATATAATTTATCATGCATTACGACCTCTGGTCAAATTAGGACTAAGTTCGTATTTCAGACGTATTAAAGTTGTTGGTTATCAGAATATACCAGAAAAAGGTCCGGCTGTAATTGTAGCTAACCATCCCTCCGCTTTTCTTGACCCTTTAATGATATTCTATATCATAAGTTACGACCTTCATTTTATCGCTGGGGCGGAATGGGTTGGAAAAGGATTGAAAGGATGGGTTTTTAGGAATATCTTTAATATGATTCCTGTAATTCGACCTCATTTAGTTGCCGAAGGTGAGCGTCCTGATAACGATAAAATGTTTCAGTATTGCTATGAACGTTTGTTGAAAAATGGAATAATTGTCATTTTCCCTGAAGGTAATAGCATCACTGAATACCGATTGCGAAATATAAAAACGGGGGTTGCTAGAATTGTAGAAGGTACTGAAGCTTTAATGAAAAATGGAAATTCAGTAAAGGTAATTCCCATCGGACTTAATTATGAAAGTCCACATATATTTCAAAGAGATATCATTTTAACCATAGGCGAAGCAGTCGATTTTACCGAAGCTAAAAAAATGGAGGGGCCAGACAAAATAAGGCGAATGACCTCCGACATTTGGGAAGGTTTGCATCATCAATTATGGCATATTCCAGATCCAGAATTAGATACTTTAATAGTAAAAATTAAAGAAATATTGAGCTTTACGCTTCCTGAACAACATTCCTTCACTTCGGAAGACCACGATTTAGTGTTTCGAATGAACCAAGATATTATTGATGGGGTAGTGTATTTTTCAAAAGAAAATCCCGCACTGGTTGCTTCAGTGCAAATTCAAATCGATGATTATTATGCTAAATTAAAAGAACTGGGTATAAGTGACAGAGACTTACAACAGCCTGAAAAGGAATATACATTAATTAAAAAATGGATAATTGCTTTAACAGCGCCATTGGCTTTTCCTTTCATTATTATAAATAGTATACCATACCATCTTACTCGGTTTTTATATAGAAATTTAATTCTCCCCAAAATTAAAATTAACGATGAAGTAGGAGCTTTAAATCCTTCCTTTTCGGGATCTATGATTTTTGCTCTAGGCTTTGGCTCCTTTCTAATTTATTTTTCACTTTTAGCTCTAGGTACTGGAGGGCTTTTAGGAAGTGGATGGTGGTTCTTACCTGTTTTGGTGGTTTTATATAGCGG
>JAHEMU010000455.1 GCA_024643485.1 Cytophagales bacterium | reverse complement strand
ACGTAATAGATAAAATTGCCTCTTTACCCGTTGGTGAAAAAGATCGTCCTTTGGAAGACGTTATGATGAAAGTATCTGTTGAGGAAATGTCTAAAAAGCAAATCACCAAGAAATACGGAGTGATTTATCCTGATACAAAAAAATGAAAATTTTAATCACCGGATCAAATGGCCTTCTAGGGTCTAAATTAATTGCGCTTTTCGATAAGGAAGGAGTGAATTATGTAGCAACTAGTAGGGGGGAGTGCAGGGTTCCAAATCTAAAAGGAAAGTATCGCGCTCTCGATATTACCGATTCAAATGAGGTGATGAAAACGGTTTCTGAAGAAAGACCGGATGTAATTATTCATGCTGCTGCTATGACCAATGTAGACCAATGTGAATTAAATCAGAAGGATTGTTGGGTTCAAAATGTGGAGTCCGTTAAGAATATTGTTTTGGCCGCTAATCATTCAAACTCATTTTTAGTTTTTCTGTCCACGGATTTTATTTTTAATGGAGAAAAAGGACCTCTGACAGAGGAGGAAGAGCCGTCACCAGTAAATTACTATGGGGAATCAAAGTTGGCAGCGGAAATGTTTGTGATACAAAACTGCAATCAATACTCAATTGCAAGAACAGTTCTAGTTTACGGTATTGCGCCAGGACTTTCCAGAAGTAATATTATTCTGTGGGTTAAATCTAGCTTAGAGGAAGGCAAAACCATTCAAGTGGTTGATGATCAATTTCGGACGCCAACATTAGCTGAGGATTTGGCACAAGGATGCTTTTTAATAGCAAAAAAACGAGCTGCTGGTGTATTTAATATTTCGGGAAGTGACTTTTTGACCCCTTATCAAATGGCAATAAAAACTGCTGAATTCTTTAAGCTGGACAAATCCTTAATTAATCGGACTGATTCTTCCATCTTTAAACAACCTGCTCATAGACCCCTTCGAACTGGATTTGTAATTGATAAAGCGGTAGGAGAATTAGGTTATCATCCTCATTCCTTCGATGAAGGGATTGAAATAATTGCTGCTCAAATCAATTAAATAGGATCTGCTTCATCTCCCACTATTCGATGAGCATGGTGTAAACTCGCATTTAATTCATACCCTACCAAAAGAATAACGGTTAGGATAAATTGCCAAATCATCAATGCAATCAAGGCTCCAATTGATCCGTATAGTTTATTATATGTTCCGAAACTCGTGAGATAAAATGAAAAGCCATAAGAAGCGGCAATACATAAAAAAGTGGCCAATAGTGAGCCTATGGAGAAGAATCTCCAATTATAGTGCACCGCAGGACCAAAATAATATATAAATGAAATGGCCAAGAAGAAAACGATAAACACCACGATAAAGCGTAAAACCAAGATAAAATCGATGGAAGAGTCATTCAAATCAATCCAAGTGATATTGTTAATCATATCTAGGGCTATTTCACCAACGACTAAAAGTACTATAGCCAGCACCAATGCCATCGCCAACATTAAAGTTAGACTTATCGCAGTTATTCGAGTTTTCAAAAACCCCCTTCGTTCAACAGTTTTATAGCAAGCGTTGAATGCACCTATTAGTGACATTACACCATTAGCAGCCATCCAAAGTGAAAATACCGCACCAAAAGTCAATAACCCACCACGTCCATTACCAATAATGTCTTCAATGGTGGAAGAAACCACTTCAAACATCGAAGCAGGCATTAGTTCACCAATAAACATCAAAATTTGCTGGGTAGATACGTCGGGAATGAAATTGTGAATAAAGGGTATTAGTGTAAAAAGAAAGATAATCGCAGGAAAAATGGAAAGTGTGAAATTGAAAGCTACACCTTGAGCACGTTGTAATATTTCATCTTTCGTGATTTTTTCAATAAAAATTTTAATTACCTCATATAGCGAAACATTCTCGTAGTTTTTGAATTTTATCTTTAGAAGAATTCTGATGATAAAAATGGAAATACCACTATTCAATACATATCGGACTATTTTATTTCTCATCTGCAAAATACGGTGCTAATACCTTCAAAATCTTTTCAGGAGGCAACACCGGTTTTTTAGTGGATTTATCAACGAATACTAATATAGTACTTCCTAAGTGAATCAACTGTTGTGATTCGTTGAATATTTCATAGTGGA
>JAHEMU010000454.1 GCA_024643485.1 Cytophagales bacterium | reverse complement strand
TCTATTCACTGACTTCAAAGGATTCTCAACCATTGCAGGCAAGCTCACCCCTATTGAATTGGTAGCCGAGCTTAACGATTACTTCATGGCCTTTGACGAAATCATGGGGAAGTATAATCTAGAAAAGATAAAAACTATTGGTGATGCCTATATGTGTGCCGGTGGCATTCCTTCCATCAACAATACTCATCCCCTCGATGCAGTAAAAGCTGCGTTAGCCATGCAAGCCTATATGGAAAAAAGACAACAAGAAAAAAACATAACAGGTGTTGCCGGATGGGAATTACGAATTGGAATTCACACAGGACCTGTCGTAGCTGGGGTGGTAGGAAAAAAGAAATATGCCTATGACATTTGGGGGGATACCGTAAATATTGCTAGTAGAATGGAGTCAAATGGAGAGCCAGGAAAGGTAAACATCTCAGCTTCTACTTATCACTTGATACAGGAACATTATCAATGTTTGTATAGAGGTAAAATTTCAGCAAAAAATATAGGTGAGGTAGATATGTATTTTGTAGAGAGTAAAATAACAAACCCCACGACTCGTTTAGCCTAACCGAAATCAACGTTTAAACTTAGCAATGATTTCTTGAATGTGTTGAAGCTTATTGGACTCACGATTCTCTTTGCTAAATCGAGTATGATAGCGATGGGATTCCAGAAAAGTTTTTTGAACTAGATTCCACTCTCTTTCAGTCTCCACAACCCCTTGTGCTTTTAACTCCTCAAGAAGCCGACCTCCTATTTCATAAAAATCATCACGACCCAAATAATCCAGATCGGCATCACACAAGATCTTCTCAAGATTACTCGATGGCGATTGTGGGATACGAGTAGCAAGAATCATATTACTGATTATGTTAATTTGTTTATTACTTAACCCATAGGACGGCAACATCTCCTTTGCCATTTCGGCTCCTTTTTCTTCATGGTTTCTTGGAGAATGAATAAATCCTGCATCATGAAAAAGTGCCGCTAATCGGAGAAGATTCGTTTCTTCATTGGTCAGATTTTCATTTTCAGCAATCGTAAGAGCGGAATTAAGCACATCATAGATATGATCAATATTATGATATTGAAGCTTGGGCATTTCTTTCTCAAGTAATGCTATAATATGTTTTTCAGCCTCAACATAGTCAGGTGAATTAGGTCTCGAAAGATTGAAGGATAATTTCTCTCGTAGATTTTTCAACAACGGATCAATATTCCACCAAATCAGATCAATGTCGTTTGTTTTTCTTGCTTTATCCAGCCAGGTACGTGCAGATACTTCATCACCTAATGTATTATACAAATAAACTAAATAGATATTGACTCCCTTTTCATTTTGATCGCTTCGAACTATTAACTCATTTAATAATTCGTTGGCTTTATTTTCCTGCTTTAGTCCCACATAGGAAGATGCTAAATATGCGATCATCGATGGTGGTCGAATGTTGGAAGTACTGAGTCCCGTCTCAATGGAATGTAAAGCTTCTTTATATTTCCCGACAGTCAAATAAATTCTTCCAAGAAAATCGTAAAGGCGCAAAACGGTTGGGTAAAGTTGCAGCGCTTCATGTAATGTACTCAGTGCATCGTCATACTTATTCAACAAGTATAAACTGATGGTTTGGTAATTAAAATACGCGACTGTTAACGGATCAATATTTTTTGCTTTTTCAACAAATTTCAATGCCTCATCAGAACGCCCCATCATGTTAAGTAAGTAACTATACGTGTACAACACATTAGCATTGTTAGGACTCAATTCGATAGCCTCCAGGAGCAATTTTTCAGAAGACTTAAAATCTTTATTTATAAAGAACTCAACAAACGCTTTTGTGAGATAATCATTATCAGATGGACCACGTTTCCATGCCTCATTTAAATAGATATCAATATGTTGGATGGCTTCTTTAGGTGAAAGATCACCATTCCATGACATGCGGGCAGAATATGAACTAGCCAGGTAGGAATAGGCTTGTTTAAATTCAGGGTCATTTTTAATTGCCTTCTTAAAATATTCTGATGCGGTGCGATACCCATCTACACTCCATTGATTAAAAGCATGTCTACCTTTAAGGAAAAGATCATAGGCCTCCAAATTATTAGTCGGTTTCTCCTTTGGCTTTTCACTTCCCGTCT
>JAHEMU010000119.1 GCA_024643485.1 Cytophagales bacterium | reverse complement strand
TGTTAATTGAGCTGATTTTCTGAAATAATTCAAGTTTTACTTCAATGATTTCTACAATGGCCTCAATGATCAAATCTGCAATTAAATCATCTGAATTTGACGTATAAGAGATTTGACGCAATGTCTTTTGGGCATCCTCTTCGGTAGATTTACCTCGTGCTACAGCTCCCTTTAAATTTTGTTCGATTATAGATTTTGCCTTTTTTAAAGCTTCCTCATTTAAGTCAAATAAAATGACTTTACTTCCTCCCATAGCAGCCACTTGCGCTATTCCGAGGCCCATGGTTCCTGCACCGGCAACACCAACGACTGGAAATAATGTGTTTTCCATGGATTAAAGGTAGGAAGAAATCATCACTTAATGATTAATCCGCCTAAATTGACTTAAAAATCGAACGTCATTTTCGGTGAATAAACGAATATCGGTGATTTGAAACTTAAGCATTGCAATGCGTTCAATCCCCATCCCAAATGCAAATCCTGTATATTCTTCCGGATCAATTCCGCAATTTGACAATACATTAGGGTCTACCATTCCTGATCCGGCAATTTCTACCCATCCAGAATGTTTACATATATTACATCCATCGCCATTACAAATGAAACAGCTGATGTCAATTTCGGCACTTGGTTCGGTAAAAGGGAAGTAAGAAGGGCGGTATCTCACTTTAGTATTTTTGCCAAACATTTCTTTAGCAAAGTGATATAAAGTCTGTTTTAAATCGAGAAAACTAACATTTTTATCTACATAAAGCCCCTCCACTTGATGAAATATACAGTGTGATCTTGCAGAAATAGCTTCGTTTCTAAAAACTCTACCCGGAGAAAGCGTACGAATAGGCGGTTGTTGCTTTTCCATTACACGAACCTGCACAGAGGAGGTGTGGGTACGCAAAGCAATGTCAGGATTTTTTTCAATAAAAAAAGTGTCCTGCATTTCACGTGCTGGATGATTTGGAGGAAAATTTAAGGCTGAAAAATTATGCCAATCATCTTCAATTTCCGGACCATCAGAAACATTAAAGCCAATTTTTTCAAAGATGGAAATGATTTCATTTCGCACCGCAGTAATTGGATGCATGCTTCCCAACTCAAACGAAGAAGGAGGTAAGGTTAGGTCAATACCCGCTGTTTGTGTCGAAGAACTACTATCTGCCTGATCGATATAATTAATTAATTCCTGAAATTTTTCTTTAGCTAATTGTTTCAGTTCATTAAGTTGTTGACCAGCTTCTCTCTTTTTTTCATTAGGTACGTTTTTCAATTCACCCATGATAGATGATAGCTCACCTTTTTTCGAAATGAATTTCAATCGATACTGCTCTAATTCTTCCTGAGACTGAGCCCGAAATTTTTTAATTTCTTCTGCTAAATTTTTAACCTTATCGAACATATCCTTAAATAATCATTCCTGCACCAACTGTTTCATTTGTCGCTTCATCAATTAGAATCACACTTCCTGTAATTCTATTTCGTTGATAACGATCGTAAAACAATGGCTTGGTAGTTCTCAATGTTACTCTTGCAATATCATTCATACCTATCACTTTATCGTCTTCTAGCCTGTGTAGGGTGTTGATATCCACTTTATATTGAATGTTTTTTATTAAACAGCGCGCATCATTGGTAGTATGCTTTATCGCGTATTTTCCATTCGGCACTAAATTTCTTTCATTGAACCAACATAACATGATATCGATATCCTGGCCTACATGAGGCTGATTATTTGGGCGAACCAACATATCACCGCGGCTAATGTCTATTTCATTTTCTAGTGTGATAGAAACTGACATCGGAGCAAAAGCCTCCTCAACATCTCCATCATGCGTAACAATCGATTTGATTTTACTACTGAAACCAGAAGGAAGGACCACTACCTCGTCGCCTTGTTTCCAAACTCCTCCAGCAATTCTTCCTGCATATCCGCGATAATCGTGAAATTTATCCGAATGAGGGCGAACTACATACTGAACCGGAAAACGACAGTCGATATGATTGTAATCACTACCAATATGAATGGTTTCCAATAAATGCAGTAATGTCCCACCTTGGTACCAATCCATATTCGCAGATTTGGTTACAATATTATCGCCTTTTAACGCACTAATGGGTAAAAATCGAATATCATGCACATCCAATTTTGCAGAAAATGCTTCCACCTCATCTTGGATTTCAAGAAATCGCTCTTCCGAATAATCCACCAAATCCATTTTATTTACGCAAAAAACGATGTGTGGAATACCGAGTAATGAGGCAATAAAGGTATGTCGATGCGTTTGTTCTAAAACCCCTCTTCTAGCATCAATTAGCACCAACGCTACATTGGCAGTTGATGCGCCTGTTACCATATTTCGGGTATACTGAATATGGCCCGGAGTATCTGCTATGATAAACTTTCGTTTTGGAGTAGCGAAATATCGATAGGCAACATCGATGGTAATTCCTTGCTCTCGTTCGGAACGTAGACCATCTGTTAATAACGCCAAATTTATATTTTCATCTCCCCGGCGCCTTGAAGTTTCTTCGATCGCCTGATATTGATCTTCAAAAATTGACTTTGAATCGTATAGGAGTCGTCCAATTAAGGTGCTTTTACCATCGTCCACCGAACCAGCTGTGGTGAATCGAAGTAACTCCATATCTAAATATCCTTTTTTCATGCTAATATAATCTGCAACTGAATGTTAAAAATAGCCTTCTTTTTTACGGTCTTCCATAGCGGCTTCCGACCTTTTATCATCTGAACGAGTTCCTCTCTCCGTAATTCTGGAAGCGGACACCTCTTCGATAATATCATTTAATGTGTTTGCTTCCGACAAAGTAGCGCCTGTACAAGTCATATCCCCAATGGTTCTAAACCGAATCACAATTTTTTCAATCGATTCTTCAGGCTTTAGTTTCATATGTTCATTAACGGCCATATACACTCCATCACGCTTAAACACCTCTCGCTCATGGGCAAAATAAAGAACAGGCAAATCAATACTCTCAGCTAGAATATATTGCCAAATATCCATTTCAGTCCAGTTACTTATTGGAAAGACACGGAAATGTTCTCCCATGTTTTTCTTTCCATTGAATATATTCCAAAGTTCTGGTCGTTGATTTTTAGGGTCCCATTGACCAAATTCATCTCGATGAGAGAAAAATCGCTCTTTAGCACGAGCTTTTTCTTCGTCACGACGTGCGCCACCCATACAAGCATCAAATTTGTACTTTTCAATGGTATCCAATAGCGTAACGGTTTGAAGCATATTTCTACTGGCATTATAACCTTTTTCCTCGATGGCCTTCCCTTCATCTATGCTCTGTTGAACGGAACCTACAAGAAGCTCTGCTCCTATTTCCTTCACATATTTGTCCCTGAATTCTATCGTTTCCGGAAAATTATGGCCGGTATCGATATGAACCAATGGGAAGGGAATTTTAGCTGGAAAAAAGGCCTTTTTAGCCAAATGCGCTACAACAATTGAATCCTTTCCACCGCTAAACAGCAATGCAGGATTTTCAAATTGTGCCGCCACTTCACGCAAAATGTAAATGGCTTCTGCCTCTAATTCTTTTAAGTGAGTTAACGAATATGTTCTCATATAGTATTAAGCTTTTACCAATGGTAAAATAGTTTCAATTAACAATTTTAATGACTCCGATTCAGAACCTGCAGCGGTATTAACTACCAAATTTGCATTTTTCGGTGGTTCAAAGGGAGAGTCAATCCCCGTAAAGTTAGGAATTAATCCCTTACGTGCCTTCGCGTACAACCCTTTAACATCGCGCTGTTCGCAAATTTCTAATGGACATTCAATAAACACTTCGAAATAATGGCTTCCCAATATCTCTTTTGCCATTTTTCTAATTTCTTCCGTCGGGCTGATCAAGCTACAGATGGTAACAATTCCATTCTGTACAAATAATTTTGACACTTCAGCGGCCCTCCTTATATTTTCGGTGCGGTCGTTCTCAGTAAACCCCAGATTATTATTAATCCCTGTTCTCAAATTATCGCCATCAAGTAGGGTGGTTAGAATTCCACTGTTGTGCAATTCTTTTTCGAGTGATCTGGCAAGTGTGCTTTTTCCACTTCCCGATAACCCTACCATCCATATCACTAATCCCCGTTGGCCAAGTAAATTTTCCTTGTCTTTGCCGGAGAGAATCGTATTGAAAATTGGGTGAATATTTTCCATAATCCGCGCAAAACTACGAATGATTGATGGAAATATTTAACTTCGTGCCATAAAATTCTATAAAATGAACATTTCAGCAGATATAATTGAACAGATCGCAATTGAAGCGGGGCATGCTATACTTGAGGTATATAATAATGAAACTCTTTTTTCTCAAATTGATACCAAAGCAGATGACTCGCCTTTAACTCTGGCCGATCAACGATCTCATGAGGTGATAATGGAAAAGCTAAAATTACACTATCCTGAAATTCCAATAATTTCGGAAGAAGGCAAACACCTTCCTTATGAAATGCGAAAAGATTACGATTTATTCTGGTTGGTAGATCCTTTAGATGGAACAAAGGAATTTATTCGCAGAAATGGCGAATTTACTGTCAATATCGCCCTTATGAAAGGAAAATATCCAATTGCTGGGGTAATTTATGTCCCTGTAACCGATGTGTTATTTTCTGCATTCGAAGGTGTTGCTACAAAAACTGAAAACGGACAGAAGGCAACCATTTCTATAAGCAAATCCGCTGAAAACAGAATAGCAGTGAGGAGTAGGTCTCATGCGTCAGAAGAAGAAGAGGGAGTGCTTAATCATTATAAAGTAACAAAGGACATCTCTAGAGGTAGCTCATTAAAGTTTTGTGCAGTGGCCGACGGTTCTGCAGATTTGTACTACCGCCACGGTCCAACGATGGAGTGGGATACTGCCGCAGGTCAGGCTATACTGGAAGCGGCTGGCGGGAAAGTATATCGCGGTAATACTGAAGAAGAGCGATTCTATTATAACAAGGAGAACTTACTAAACCCCGGCTTTCTTTGCCTTGGCTTTTAGTTTGCTTTTTATCCAATATAAAAGTCCAAAATATAAGATTCCTAACATTATAAACAGAATCCAATCGTTTAAACCTTTTGCTAAATAGGCCATCGCAACAACTAAAATCTGCACAGAGACAAAAGATAAGGTGATCTGAGAATGGTTCAATCCGAGTTTCAACAGCATATGATGAATGTGATCCTGGTCAGCCGAAAGGGGTGATCTTCCGGATTTTATTCGATGTAAAATAATTCGGAAGGTATCAAACAAAGGCACACCAAGAAAACACATCGCAGTTGCTACGGTTCCGGAAAAGGAAGAATTTGGATGGTGGTAATTTGAGTTTATAAAAATAATTGCCGCACATGACAAAAGAAATCCATAGAACAGGGCCCCTGTATCACCCATAAATATTTTTGCCGGAGCCCAATTAAAAATTAAAAATCCAAGTTGAGCTCCAATAAATGCTGCTATTAAATAACTGAAATTTTCATTGCCACTTAAATGCAATTCCACCGCAAATACACTCAATGAGATGATTGAAAGTGAACCTGCAAGACCATCAATGCCATCAATTAAATTAAAACTATTGGTGATGATGATAATAGTAAAGCAAGTGAGCAAAAGTGCAGGCAACCAATGAATCGAAATATCCCAAAGTGAATAAAAGGAGTTCAATTGAATGTCGAATGTAAAGAATACTATAATACAGGGGATTAGCTGACCTACAATTTTTACCCACGGAGTTAGCGGTAAAATATCATCCCGAAGTCCGGCAACAAACATGATAAATAAAGATCCGATCAGAAATTTAAATTCACTGATTACCTCCCAAGGCATGTAAAAAAAGATAATTAAAATTCCGCTAAGTACAACTGCAATTCCTCCTAATGTTGGGACATCCCTGTCGTGAATTTTATGTGCATCTCTTGGGTCGTAAAGGTCCCACCTTTTCAGCATCCTTATAAATAAAGGAAATAATAAAGTGCTTATGATAAACGCTGAAAGGCTATAAATGACTAAATCTTTCATTTAGGAAGGTTTAAAGGACCCGGCAGAGTACTTATTATTTACAGTTTTTATTGATATCCGAAATAACTTCCTCAGAACCCAAATCCCGTGCGGTATTTAAATCCAGGCAACCATCGTATTTATTTCCCATCAGGAGTTTCACTAAACCTCTATTGTAATAGGTATCAGGGTCACTTGGGAATAAATCTATCGCAATATTATAATCTTTTAAAGCTCCATCATAATCTTGAAGATCCGTTTTAGCAAGCGCGCGATTTTCATAATAAATCGGATTAAATTCATCTAACTCTAGGGCACTATTATAATCGTCAATGGCCTTATCATAATTCGCCATGTTATAGTAAACCACAGCTCTTAGATTAAAAATATCTGGGTCGTCCGGAAATAACTGTATCGATTTACTATAATCCGCTAATGCCCCTTCATAATCCTCCTTCATCGATTTTGCCAACGCACGGTTTTCATAAAAAACCGGGTTGGAGGGGTCTAATTTGATGGCGGTATCATAATCTTTTATTGCATTTTCTAGTTTTCCCACACTGTAATACGCGACTCCTCTAAAATTATACGTTTCCGGATCTTTGGCATTTAATGAAATACTTTTACTATAATCATCAATCGCGCTGATATACTCTCCAAGTTCTGCCTTAACTACCGCTCGATTAAAATATTTATCAGGATTGTTCGGATCCAACTCGAGTGCTTTGGTAAAATCAAAATAAGAAGATTCCAAATCCTCTAAGTTATAAAGTGCGAAACCACGGTTTGTATAGGCATCTACCAAAGTTGGGTCCTTAATAATTGCATGATTATAATCCTCAATCGCCCCTTCGTCATCACCCAAATTATATTTTGCATAACCTCTAAAATTGTAAACATCCGCTCGATTTGAATCAAGTTCCGCTGCAAAATTTAAATCACCAATTGCACCGTAGTAATCTGCCAAAGAAATTCTTACTTCCCCTCTTTTAATATAAGCTGAAATGTTTTTAGGGTCGTTTGAAATAACCGTTGAAAGGTCTTTTTTAGCCCCATTAAAATCAGATTTTTCCAGTTTTTTTATCGCTGTTTGATAGAGTGCATTGCCGTCTTGGGCAAATGAAAAAATGGAACAAAAAAGAAAAATTGGCAAAAATATTCTTGTCATGGTAATATTCATTTTCAGACAAATATACTGTTTCTTGTATTGAGCGACAAGCCCCGCCCCCCTCACAATTTATTGATTTTTGAAGATAGATTACAAATAAAAACACTTGTATTCGCTTAAATAAATTAAGTACTTAATTTCAAGGGTATTTTTGACTTTTATGCCAAAAACTTTTTAATTGAACTGTGGGAAGGGGAATTGGGTTTCCTAGGAACACATTTCATTTATTAAAACCTAACTATTTTATCGTTTTTTTTCTGATTTATGAAAGGGATCATTTTAATTTGAATAGTACCTATAGATGCGACCAAACTCGAACATACATCGAATGGATGGCAGTACTTCTGTTTAAATCAAAATGAGTAAGGGTAAGGAAATGAAGAATTTCAATACTATGCGGTAGTCCTAGAAAGATTTTCAAACCAGTATTAAAATTAATTGACGGACATCAATTTATTGCAAATTTTTTGGTGCCTTTAATGAGAAATTTACCATTTCGAATACTAAATATCCACTATAAGAAGCCCCAAGCGTTACA
>JAHEMU010000118.1 GCA_024643485.1 Cytophagales bacterium | reverse complement strand
CAACTAACTAATAGTACTGATTTGATTATCCTCCCAGAAACCTTTTCAACAGGGTTTACAATGGATGTTGAATCCTTTGCTGAACCCATGAACTTGCACACTCACAAATGGATGCGATATATGGCCCGAAAAGCCGATAGCGCCATTTGTGGTAGCTTTATTGTTAGGGAAGGAGATGCCTATTTTAACCGATTCCTTTTTATTACTCCTACAGGTGAAGAGTACTCCTACGACAAGCATCATTTGTTCAGAATGCACGACGAGCATCTTCATTTTACCCCAGGAAAAAAGAGAATAATAATCCCATATAAAGGGTTTAATATTTGTCCTCTGATCTGCTACGACCTTCGTTTTCCTGAAATTGCAAAAAATGAGTACAAAGCTGAAAATTTCACCTATGATATTCTGATGTATGTGGCAAATTGGCCTGAAAAACGAATTATTGCTTGGGATTCCCTTCTACAATCTCGTTCCATTGAAAACTATGCTTATTCTGTTGGTGCAAACCGAGTGGGTGCTGATGGTAATGGAGTAACTCACTGTGGGCACAGTGCAATTTTTCATCCAAATGGCCATCGATTGGCCTTTTCAGATCAAGAAGAAATTATCCAAATTACCCTTTCAAAAAATGAATTGGACGGTTATCGCAAAAGCTTTCCCGCCTATCTCGACCGAGATTAACTGAATTTTGATAAAACTTTATCTACTTCGTTTTCGCTGCTTTCACAAGAATCGCCTGGAGATACCGTTTTTCCACAATAACCACATGCAGCACCTTCCTTATTCAAATACGGATTCTGTGATGCACAGGTTCCCTTGAACTGTCCGTCCTTTAAAAATATCAATCGAACTGACATTAAAATGAAAAATAGTCCGACAAATCCTATTGCAAGTAGTGCTGTTAACATCTCTATCCGTTTATATTGCAAAAATAATAGCTACATTCATAACATCAATATACAATCATAAGTTTCTGTTACAATGAAAGAAAATACTGAAAATAGAAGAAAAGAAATATTGAATTCATTTAACCGTTTGTTGGATATTATGGATGATTTGCGCGCCAAATGTCCATGGGATAAAAAACAGACATTAGAATCGCTACGACATCTAACCATTGAAGAAACATACGAACTATCAGATGCTATCTTAGAAAATAATTTGGATGAAATTAAAAAAGAACTCGGGGATTTGATGCTTCACAACGTTTTCTATGCGAAAATCGGCTCAGAAAAGGGAGCATTTGACATGGCGGACGTACTTAACAATGTATGCGATAAACTCATTCATCGTCATCCACATATTTATGGAGATGTGGTGGCTGAAGACGAGCAGGCGGTAAAGGAAAACTGGGAAAAAATTAAGCTTAAGGAAAAAGGTAATAAATCTGTTCTTGGAGGGGTTCCAACCTCATTACCTGCAATGGTAAAGGCCATCCGAATTCAAGATAAAGCGAAGGGAGTTGGTTTCGATTGGGAAAATGAACATCAAGTATGGGAAAAAGTAAAGGAAGAAATGTCCGAATTTCATGAAGCTCTTACAGCCAATCAATTAGATAATACGGAAAAAATGGCTGAATTTGGGGATTTATTATTTTCATTGGTAAATTATTCCAGATTTATACATCTAGACCCCGAGGAGGCGCTTGAGCGAACAAACAAAAAATTTATTAAACGATTTCAGTATATTGAACGCAAAGCAATTGAATCGGGAAAGGACATTACACAACTTTCTTTGTCTGAAATGGAAGCTTATTGGCAAGAAGCTAAAACTAATTAATCACTATGAGTATACCATCATTCTATCAAAAATACATCGACCAATATCATGGAAATACGCTAGTACAAGAAGTTTTGATACAAGGTGATTTGGCTATTGATTTCTATAGAAAAATCCCTGAAAGTATGGGAAACTTTCGGTATGATACGGGGAAATGGTCAATTCGTGAGATATTAGGCCATATTCTAGATGGAGAGCGTGTATTCGCCTATCGTATATTGCGTTTTGCTAGAAACGACAAAACGGCTTTATCCGGTTTTGAGCAAGACGATTATATCCCAGAAATGAATTTAGGTAATAGAGGTATTTTTCAACTTACCAATGAATTCGCCAACTTAAGAGCCACAACTGTTGACTTGTTTCAATCGTTAAACGAAGAAATGCTTAATAGAACAGGAACCGCATCGGGGGTGGAATTCCGCGTGGAAGAGTTATGCAAAATTTTAATAGGGCATGAGATTCACCATCGAAATATCATCGCCGAACGATATCTCAAAGATTAAAAACATATGGAAAAAGGAGACGATAAATTAATAAAAGACGCTTTTAAGGATAAAGACTGGAACGAAATAAAAACAGAAGACACCTGGATGGTGTTCAAAGTCATTGCTGAATTTGTTGAAGGTTTCGATAAGTTGGCCAAAATTGGACCCTGTGTTTCTATTTTTGGCTCTGCGCGTACTGTTCCAACAGATCCTTACTATAAAATGGCAGAAGATATTGCTGAACGTTTAGTAAAACACGGCTACGGTGTGATTACTGGAGGAGGACCCGGCATAATGGAAGCTGGAAATAAAGGAGCGCGAAAAGCAGGAGGAAAATCAGTGGGATTAAACATTGATTTACCTTTCGAGCAGATGAGTAATTCGTTTATTGATCAAGATAAATTAATAAATTTCCATTATTTCTTCGTTAGAAAAGTGATGTTTATGAGGTATAGTCAAGGTTATATCGTTATGCCAGGTGGCTTCGGAACATTAGATGAATTATTCGAAGCGGTCACTCTTATACAAACAAAAAAAATCGGCAGATTTCCAATCATTTTGATGGGTCGCCAATTCTGGGCTGGTCTTTTTGAATGGGTAAAAACCTCCATGCTGGCTCACGGTAAAATTAGCCCTGAAGATCTCGATCTTATACATATTGCAGATTCCCCTGAAGAAGCCGTTCAATATATTGACGAATTCTATAGCAAGTATCTATTATCTCCAAATTTCTAAGTCATGAAATACATCAGTCTTACCCTTTCTTTAGTTGCCGTATTAACCGCTTCCTTTATCGCGGTTAAAACAAGTGAAGATGCACCAGTTCCACCGGTAAAAACCATTACTCAAATCAATTCAGGGACTGATTTTATCAGCGCTAAGAGCTGGCCATTACCGGAAAATATAGACTTTTGTGGAGAGGCAGCACCATTGGAAAAAACACATGTTCGCGAATTGTTAGACCGCGAACTGTTAATAAATACGTATTGGTTAAATAATACCATTCTTCTTCTTAAAAATGGGAATCGTTGGCTTGGACAAATCAGTGAAATCCTTTCGGCAAATGGAATTCCAGATGATTTCAAGTATGTTGCTGTTATTGAAAGCCGTCTTATGAACGAGGTTAGCCCTTCTGGGGCGGTTGGGTTTTGGCAATTTATGAAACCCACCGCAGAGGAATACGGACTAGAGATTAACAATGAAGTAGACGAGCGTTACCATCCTATAAAGTCGACCATTGCGGCGACGCAATACCTAAAAAATTCCTATCGCAAATTTGGTAATTGGACCAATGTGGCCGCTTCTTATAACCGAGGGATGAGCGGCTTTAATAAATCAATGGAAACTCAAGGAATGGAAAACTATTACGATGTATATCAAGGGGAGGAAGGCTCGCGATATGTATATCGAATTTTAGCCACAAAGGAAATTTTCTCGAACCCTGAGAAATACGGAATTTATGTTTCTAAAGAGCATATGTATCCGGTGGAGGCGGTGAAGCAGGTGGTTGTTACTGAATCTATACCAGAGTTAAAAACTTGGGCGAAGGATCAAGGCATTAATTACCTATTGTTAAAAAGACATAACCCCTGGCTAAGATCAGATAAACTGACCGTTGCACAGGGGCGTAGTTATGAAATTGCTATCCCGGTAAACCCTTAAAAAGGATAGACATTTTTTGCTATTACATGGTCCGCAACCCGTCTTCTCGCTTCTTTCAAATTGAAAGGTTGCATTTTAGTAAATCGTTTAAGACCCATCAAAAGCATACGTTGTTCGTCCCCTTCAGCGAAGGAGTATATCGCTTGTTTTCCGGCCCAAGTTGCTTTTTCAACGGCTTCATATAGGTATATTGTTGCCATATCTTTTTGAATCGCACAAGCTTCTTCTCCACGCATTCCCACTAATTTTTCTACTCTCAAAAGAGCAGATTCAGCAGCATATCCTTCAATTAGCATATCTGCCAAATTCATCAAAATCTCCTGTTCATGGGATAACTTCTGCATCAATTTTTGAATGGCGGCACCTGCTACCATCAAGCCAGCTTTTTTCAAATTAGCCAACACCTTTTTCTCTTCGAAAAATAATTCATCAGATGTCACGGTATTGAAATCAGGAATGGAAGTCAACTCTTTTTGAACGGCCATTGCTGGTGACATTAAATCTAAACGGCCTTTCATCGCTCGTTTTAACAACATGTCGATAGTTAATAATCGATTAATCTCGTTTGTACCTTCAAATATTCGATTAATTCGGCTATCTCGATAGGCTCTTTCCATCGGACCATCTGCGGAATAACCCATTCCTCCTAATATTTGAACACCTTCATCAGTAACAAAATCTAGCACTTCTGAACCGTGTACTTTCATAATGGCACACTCAATTGCGTATTCTTCCAACGATTTCAATCGCGCTTCAGCTGGAGGAGTTCCACCTTTTACCAACGCATCATAGGTATCATCAATATCCTGTCCTGCTCGGTAACAAGCTGATTCTGACACAAAAGTACGGATGGTCATTTCAGCTATTTTCGCCTTTATTGCACCAAAACTTGAAATAGGTTGGCCGAATTGTTTTCTTTCATTGGCATAATTCACCCCTCTTTCAGTCACTTTTTTACAAGCTCCAATCGCAGCGGCGGCTAATTTAATTCTACCAACATTTAAAATATTCACTGCTATTTTAAATCCATTTTCTCGCGTTGACAGTAAATTCTCTACAGGAACGGGGCAATCATTAAAGAAAATCTGGCGAGTAGAAGAACCCTTGATACCCATTTTCTTTTCTTCTTCATTCATGGTGATTCCACCGAATGATTTTTCAACGATAAAAGCAGATAAGTTTTTATCATCTCCAATTTTAGCAAAAACGATAAAGAGATCTGCGAAACCACCGTTTGTTATCCACATTTTCTGGCCAGTGACCATGTAATGCTTTCCATCGGCAGATAGAGTAGCTTTTGTTTTACCAGAATTGGCATCTGAACCACTATCAGGTTCGGTTAAGCAATAAGCCGCTTTCCATTCTCCAGTTGATAGCTTAGGTAAATACTTCGATTTCTGATCTTCATTTCCATAATACAAAATAGGAAGTGTTCCAATACCTGTATGAGCACTTAGTGCAACAGCAAATGAATAGCCTGCGCCGGTCACTTCTGAAACCAGCATGGTAGTATTGAAATTCATACCAAATCCACCGTATTGTTCTGGTACAGACGTACCCAATAAACCAAGCTGACCTGCTTTATCTAGAATTGACGGCATCAAATTCAGATTTTTCATGGAATCCAATTCATCCACATTGGGATACACTTCTTGATCCAGAAAATCCGAGCATGTTTGCCGAATCATCATTTGTTCTTCAGAATATTCTTCGGGAATAAAGATATCCTGTGCTTTAGTTTCTTTTATTAAAAATTCTCCACCTTTTTTCATTGTCTTTTTTTATTAATCTAGTTGATCAAAATACTTCATAAATTCCGGCTACACCTTGTCCTCCACCAACACAGGCGGTAACAATGCCATATTTTTGGTTTCTTCTTTTCATTTCATTGAAAAGTTGAATGGAAAGCTTGGCTCCTGAGCACCCCAGTGGGTGACCCAACGCAATCGCTCCACCGTTAACATTTACCATTTCTTCGTTCAAACCCAATTCTCTAACAACTGCGATCGATTGAGCCGCAAAAGCTTCATTGAGTTCGATTTGTTGAATGTCGTTTAATGTTAAACCAGCAAGTCCTAATGCCTTTGGAATAGCTTTTACAGGTCCTATTCCCATAATTCGCGGATCTACTCCTGCCACTGCATAGCTTACCATTCTGGCCACAGGCTCGAGGCCCAGTTCTTTCATTTTCTTTTCAGACATCACAAGGACAAAAGCCGCTCCATCAGAAGTTTGTGATGAATTCCCAGCCGTTACTGATCCGCCCATGGCAAAAACAGGACGTAATCTTGCTAGTGCTTCGACTGTTGTATCTGTTCTCACACCTTCATCCGTATCCACCACATATTCTCGTGTTTTTTTGCGCATATTTTCGTCCATATACACCTCATTCACCGTTATTGGCAAAATTTCATCCTTAAATCTACCTTCCTTAATAGCGGCTGCGGCTCTCATATGAGACCTATAGGAAAATGCATCTTGATCTTCTCGAGAAATTTTATATTGTTTAGCCACTTGTTCCGCAGTAAGCCCCATGCTAGTATAATAGGTTGGGGAATCCTTCGCTATAGTATAATTCAAGGCCGTTTTATAACCCATGATAGGAACCATCGACATGCTTTCGGTACCACCTGCAACGATGATCTCGGCCATACCACTTCGGATTTTTGCAGAAGCAATTGCGATGGCTTCAAGACCAGACCCACAGTATCGGTTAATCACCATTCCTGGGGTATCTTCTCCCAATGCGAGGAGGGAAATCATTCTTCCCATTTGCATTCCTTGTTCCGCCTCCTGAACGGCATTTCCAACAATAACATCATCGATCATCGCTGGCTCTAATCCTGGCACACTTGCCACCAGGTGCTTAATCACGTCTGCTGCCAAATCATCTGGGCGGGTAAATCTAAATCCACCTCGACCCGATTTTCCAACCGCAGTTCTATATCCTTTTACTACATATGCATCCATAGCACTCATATTTTTTATCAATTTCTTAACGGTTTACCACCTTGTAAAATAGACTGTATTCTTTCCAGTGTCTTTTTCTCTCCCAATAAAGAAAGGAATGCTTCCCTTTCGAGGTCAAGCAGATACTGTTCCGAAACGAATTGAGGGTAGGAAAGATCTCCACCACACATGATATTGGCAATCCAACGGGCAATCTTCACATCGTGTTCAGAAACATAATTTCCCATTTGCATACCATTAAGGCCTGCCATAAACATGGCCATACCTGTTCTACCTTGAACTTTAATTTTATTGGATTCAATTGGACGTGAATAACCACCAAAAGATAGATCAAGTACCGCTTGTTTAGCATCTGCTAATTGGCGGTCTCTGTTTACGGAAATTCTATCTTTCTGCTGCATGATATTCATTTCGTATGCTTCATGTGCGCTGGTTGCAACTTTTGCTGTCGCGATGTTCATAAACGCATTTTGCAAGGCATTTAACTCAACGTCACCGGCTTCGATGGCATCAGAAACTCGTTTTGTAAGTTCTTTTGTTCCTCCACCGCCTGGAACGAGACCTACTCCAACTTCCACCAAACCAATATAGGTTTCTGCCGCAGCTTGAATCACATCAGCATGAAGTGACATTTCACAGCCACCTCCCAATGTTAGTCCATGAGGAGCTACCACCACAGGGATACTGCTGTACTTCACCCGCATCATGGTGTTTTGGAAATGACGAATCATGAAATCAATTTCATCATATTCCTGTTCGATGGCATACATAAATACCATCGCCAAATTGGCGCCTGCTGAAAACTGCGCTCCTTGGTTTCCAATGAC
>JAHEMU010000117.1 GCA_024643485.1 Cytophagales bacterium | reverse complement strand
TTCATTTCATTAATTTCTAACTCTGGAAGTAATTCTATTGCTCTTGCCATACTGATTGATAATATTTACGTGTCAATATATAAAATCTATATAGAATAATCACTAATGCGGGGCCACCAAACCAATGAAATTCCCAAGATAGCATCAAATTTCCGTGAAATATTGCCGAAATGGACCTGCCAAGTCCACATCCTGGACAAAATTCAAATCCCATTAATGCCACAGGGCATACCGTATAATGCACGTCTGCCTCTGGGTTACTTGATGCCAAAGCTCCTAAAGCGAGGAACCAAAAGAGCGCTTCGGGAGGAAATCGTAACCATTTTTTCCAATTAGGCATTTAATTGTTTTTCAAAGTGAGCAAAGCTACGTTCTCTACATGGGGCGTGTGAGGAAACATATCAACAGGCTTTACTTTATTTACCACGTATTTTTCACTTAGTAGTTCTATATCCCTGGCTTGTGTTGCAGGATTGCAACTTACGTAAACTATTTTTTGTGGCGCTGCTTCTAAAATTCGTTTGACCACATCTTCATGCATCCCCGCACGCGGAGGATCGGTGATGATGATGTCGGGTTTTCCATGTTTGTCAAAAAGAGAGGGTGTTAATAAGTCTTTCATATCTCCACTGTAAAAGTGTAGATGCTTATTCCCGTTAAGTTCTGCGTTTTTGCGAGCATCTTCTACCGCTTCTTCAACATATTCTATTCCTACCACCTCTCTAGCACCCTTCGCAACATAGTTAGCAATCGTGCCTGTTCCTGTATATAAGTCGTAAACAAGGTCTGTCGGCTGAATGTCGGCCCATTCCCATGCTAAATGATATAGATTTTCCGCTTGATGTGCGTTGGTTTGATAAAACGATTTCGGCCCTACTTGGAACTGAATGGTCTCTCCGTTATATGGAGATTTCATTTGTTCAGTTAGAAATTTATCACCAAAAAAGTGAATGGGATCTTGATCGTAATAGCTATCATTCTTTTTTTCATTCACGATATAAAAACAAGAAGTAATAGCCGGAATATGATTTAAAAGTGCAGTTAGTAAATCGTGAATGGTTTTAGTTTCAGGCTGGGCTACTTGTAAAATGACCATCACTTGTTGGTCGTTGGTAGTCCGAACCACCAAATTGCGCAATAACCCTCGGTTGAATTTAATATCATAAAAGGTCAGCCCATTCTCTAACGCATAATCACGAATAAAATTTCTAATTTCATTTGAAGGTGAAGGCTGCAAATGGCAATTGAAGATATCTAAAATTTTATCGAATTGTCCCGGTATATGGAAACCAAGTCCATTTCTGCTGATTTCCTCCCCTGAATCTATTTCATCCCGTGTTAGCCATTTCATATTGGAAAAAGTGAATTCCAATTTATTCCTGAAGTGGTAAATTTCAGGTGCACTCATGATAGGTAGCATTTCTCCAACTTCCACTTTCCCGATTCGTGTAAAGTTTTCAAATACTTGCTTCTCTTTAAATTTTATTTGTGACTGATAGTCAATATTCTGCCATTTACACCCTCCGCATGTTCCGAAATAATCACAAGGAGGTTCAATAATAGATGACGAACGCTGATGGAAGTGCACGGGATAGCCTTCCATAAAGGCTTTTTTATTTTTTTTTATTCGTACGTCAATGATGTCACCAGGTATCGCATTATCAACAAATAATACTTTACCATCAATGCGAGCAACAGCCTTACCTGTGGATGACATATCGATGATTTCGACTAAGGGGATGACGTTTTTTGGTTTCACGGGAATTCTTTCTGTTTAAACCAACCTTGGGTTGGGTATTTAAAGCTGCAATATACGGCCAATGCGGAAAATTAAAATAATCAAATTCCTTTTAATTATGTCTATTTAGTAAGTTGCTTGATGGCAAGGGGGAGGTATTCGATCAAATCCCCAGCGATCATGCTCCATTCACCTTTTTCAATCTTTGCAAAATCACCGGATTTACCATGTAGGTAAACCCCTAATCGCGCCGACTCTAAAAGGGGGATTCCAAGTGCTAAAAGTGCTGTGATGATTCCAGTTAAAACATCACCACTTCCCGCAGTTGACATCCCTGAATTTCCGGTCGTATTAAAATAGACAACTCCGTCAGGTCCTGCGATAGCAGAAAAAGCACCTTTTAAAACGATGACAACTTGATATTTAATGGCCGATGAACGGAGCAACGCTAACCGTTCAAAATCATTGTTAGTACTACCAAAGAGTCGTTTAAATTCACCGGGATGAGGCGTAAGTATCGCTCGCTTTGAAATCAAATGAAACAATTCGCGATTCTCGGATAAAATATTCAGGGCATCGGCGTCCAGTACCAATAACTGGTTTGTATTTTCCAGCATTTTCTTCATGAATTGTACGGTTGGCGCTTCGACTCCCATTCCGGGACCGATTCCAATCGATTTAAATAAGGAAGCATCGATTGGGTGTTCTAAATGATTGATGTTTTTATCAGGAATCGACATGGCTTCTGGAAATGCCGACTGAATAATTTCATTGCCATGTCCTGGCACTCGAGCAGAAACCAATCCGGCACCCGTTCGAAGTGCTGATTTACATGCGAGAATAACCGCACCCATTTTCCCAAGGCTCCCTCCAGCGATTAAAGCATGTCCAAATTCCCCTTTATGACTAAATCGTTTTCTTTTTGGAAAGAATTGGTCTATTTCAGGTTCAGTGGATAAATGATATGGTGTTGATAGGGACGATAAATACTTCTCGTCTAGACCAATTTCTGCTACCTTCCATTGCCCCACATATTTCTCATTTTCAGGCATTAAAAAGCCTAATTTAGGTGCTTGAAAGGTGATGGTGTAATCTGCTTGAACAACAGAGCCGAATGAAGGGCCATCGCTCAGCATTCCGGAGGGGATATCAATCGCAAAAACCTCAGATTTACTTGAATTTATTTTTTGAATTACTTCCGCAGCAATACCAGTCACTTCTCTATTTAATCCAGAACCAAATAGCCCATCAATGATAATTGTACCGGGGAAAAATTCAGGTACTTCTTGTTCGATTTTAGTTTTTTTTATCGATCGAGGAAGTCTTTTTAGGTTAATGAGGTAGTCATCAGAAAATTTCGCAGCCTGAAGTAAAAATAATTGTATTGGATAATCGTTGTCGTGTAGGATTCTGGCAATGGCAAGGGCATCGCCCCCGTTGTTACCGGTTCCAGCAATTATAGTAATCGGAATTTTCTTTTTTATGAGGGAGAGGAATAAATCGACAAAGGATTTACTGGCTCTTTCCATTAAATTGATAGAAGATATAGGTTCATGCTCGATGGTATAAGCATCGGCTTGGCGGATTTGTTGAGAAGAAAAGACTTTCATCGCTTATCTTTTCATCAAGTTACTAAAGGGTTATCAAATGAGGAAATTACTGTCCTACCGCTTCCACTTTTTTTACTTCGGGAACCATTGATGTTAGGATGTTTTCAATTCCAGCTTTTAGGGTAATGGTTGAAGATGGACAGCCATTACATGACCCTTGAAGGGCAACAGTAACTGTTCCTTCCTGAAAATCTTGAAACACTATTGCACCACCATCCTGTTCAACGGCAGGTTTTACATACTCATCCAAAATATCTTTTATACGTAAAATCACTTCAGATTCGTTGGAAACATCTAAATCTTCCACCACCGTTTCATCAAATAGATTTCGTGAAACTTCTAGGTAATTTTTAATACAATCCCTGATTTTATCACGTACTTCAATCCATTCAACTGAATTATTTTTAGTAACCGTTATAAAATTGCTCATAAAAAAAACGCGGTCAACAAAATCAAATGCGAATAGTTCTCTTGCCAAGGGCGAAGATCCGGCACTTGCCACATCGGGAAAATCAAAACTCTGACCATCTGCTACGAGCATAAAGCCGGTCACAAATTTTAAAGAATTAGGATTTGGGTTGGACTCAATATATAGATTAATTGCTGGCGCTTCCATTTGATACTAGTTTTTTTTAATAACGATGCAAATATAAGATAAGTTCTTCGTTTATCGTCAATCTGGGTCTCCAAGTTCACCTTCCGATTGCGCAACAATGGTGGCAACGGTTGCATCACCTGTAACATTTACGACGGTTCTACACATGTCTAATGGGCGATCCACTGCCATAATCAACCCTATCCATGCTGGATTTAATCCCACACTTTGTAGTACTAGGATCATCATCACTAATCCTGCACTAGGAACCGCAGCCGAGCCAATAGAGGCTAATGTAGCGGTGAGGACAATAGTGAATTGCTGACCAATCGTTAAGTCTACCGAATGAAATTGAGCGAGAAAGATTACTGCTACCGCTTGGTATAAACTAGTTCCATCCATATTCACTGTCGCTCCGATAGGAAGAACGAAATTGGCGGTTTTAGGGGATACTTTTAAATTTTTGGTCACGCATTCCATGGTGACAGGTAAAGTAGCGGCGCTAGAACTAGTTGTAAAAGCCAATAATTGAGCTTCCCCAAATCGTTTAAAGAACCCTTTATATCCTATTTTTTTGGCTATAATATTGATTACAACTGGGTAAAATGCGAAAATCATAAACGCTAGGCCCAATAATAACGTAAAACTATACCATCCAAGTGCTTTAAAAACGTCTAATACTTTACCAGGATTATTTCCTGCTAATTCACTTACTATTCCTGCGAGAAGTGCAAAAACAAAGAATGGAGCCCCTTTCATTACAATGTCCACCATCTTTAAAAAGACTTCATTAGCCGAATTGACAAAGGTGAGCACCCCCGATGATTTTTCAATGGGTAGTAGCAATATGGTAACACCAAAGAAAATGGCAAAGAAGATTACTTGGAGCATTAATCCATTGTCATTGAGTGCCGTGAATATATTATCGGGCACCATATCAACAAGGAATTGCATCGGGCCATCGTTTTTTCTGTTTTTAGCAACGGCTAATCGAGAACTAACATCATCACTTAATTCTTCTTTGTTTAATTGTTCTCTGATCTGAGCAACTCGATCCGAATATTGAGTTTCACACAAAAAACATTTATTATCTTTTACCTCAATGCCTTCAGATTCAGCCCAAATTTCGTAGGTAATTCTATTATAAATTTTTTGATCTTCTTCAATGCGGTCACCCGGCATAATTACATTCACTACGAGTAAACCAACCCCAACCGCAATGAAAGTTGTTACAAGATATGCGGCCAGTGTTTTAATCCCCATTCGGCCTAACCTGCTAGCATCTCCAAGGCTTGAAATACCGCTGATTATGCTAAATAAAACCAAAGGAACTGCAATTAACTTTAATAGATTAATGAAAATAGTACCGAAGGGCTTAATCCATTGTATGTTAAAGTTACTCCATCCTAAATAAGCGGAAAGAATGGCCCATATAATACCTAGGACAAGTCCGATGACGATTTTTAAATGTATAGGTAATTTTTTCATTTAGCAGATTGGTTTAGTCGATTGACAAGTTAGTTGATTGGTTTCTCAAATAAAAATCCAAAGTGACAAGTGCAGCCATTGCTTCTACAATCGGTACTGCTCTAGGTACCACACAAGGATCATGTCGTCCTTTCCCTGAAACGACAACTTCATTTCCATGAATATCGATACTTGGTTGGTCACGCATAATCGTTGCAACTGGTTTAAAGGCCACATCGAAATAGATGTCTTCGCCAGAAGTAATGCCGCCTTGAATACCTCCACTATAATTGGTTTTGGTTCCAATCTTATTTCCTTTTTTTATCAATAAGTCGTTATGTTCACTCCCACGCATGGTCACACCTGAAAATCCACTCCCGTATTGAAAACCTTTTGCGGCATTAATGCTGAGCATTGCTTTTCCTAATTCGGCATGAAATTTATCAAAAACAGGCTCTCCAAGCCCTGCAGGGCAGTTTTTAATCACACAAGAAACAACTCCACCGATACTATCACCGTCTTTCCTTACCTCTTTAACAAGGTCAATCATTTTTTCAGCAATCTGAGGATCAGGACACCTTACGATGTTTTCTTCCGCCTTGCTTAGGTCGTACTTTTGAAAATCAGGGCATTGGATAGCGCCTATTTGAGTAACACACCCTTCAATTTGAATTCCTAGTTTCTTTAGAACCAATTTCGCAATGGCCCCAGCGGCAACTCTCGCGGCAGTTTCTCGAGCTGAGCTTCTTCCACCTCCCCGATAATCTCTAAAACCATATTTTGTATGATAAGTAAAATCGGCATGCGAGGGTCTGAATTTTTCTGCAATATGACTGTAATCTTGACTTTTTTGGTCGGTATTATGGATGACAATCCCAATTGGAGTACCTGTTGTTTTACCTTCAAATACGCCGCTAAATATGGAGATTTCGTCTTCCTCTTTTCTTTGTGTAGTGATTTTTGATTGGCCTGGTTTTCTTCTCTGCATTTCATGATGAATGAAATCCAAATCTAATTCAATACCAGGTGGGCAGCCATCAATGACTACTCCCAATCCTTTCCCATGCGATTCTCCGAAGGTGCTTATCTTAAATATCGTTCCGTAATTGTTTCCCACTATTTCTTAAATACAAAAATGGCTGTTATAACTATTGATGCAAGTATAAATATATTTGCTAATATTTTTACCCAAAATAAGGAATCTGCTGATTCTAGGGTGTTATTGTCTAATGAAATTTTATCGTAAAAAGAACCGAGATCCGTCGCTTGAATCGATTCATTTTTTCTACTTTCTCCATGCACAGCAAGGCTGTATTTGGCGGATAAGGTATCGTATTCTCCAGATTTTGGATTGAAAAACACCCAATTAAAATAATCGCCTAAATGAAATGCACCGGGTTCATTCGGAATACCGAAGTAACTAAATACTTTATTTCCGGTTACTTTTCTATTCCGGCGGTTGATTTTTTGGGAAACATTGGGAGAATAGAAATCAAATTCTTTTGTTTTATTCATGATAGGCCCTTCTACCGCGCTAATATTCCCTTCACCGTAGATGGTAAAGTCGTATTTGAAACTTTCTCCCGTACCCACCGATTCTAAATTTAAGGATTCGTCAAGTTTGTAATCACCCACAGCAACAATGTCCTTAAGAGGATGAGGAGGCAGCGGTTTTACTTTTATTTCTTTCTTTTTGCTGTAAAATGTTTTGTAATCCTGTTGGCGATTTGTGCCGAAAAAACTCGGGTTTTTTGCGATTTTATATTTTATCATCTCTAACCCCACGGAAGGTATTTCAATCGGCTGAGTATTAAATGGATAAAACACCGCCTCATAAATTTTATATTGGGTGAAATTTTTCCCGTTAATGGTAATGGGCTCACCATTGATATTTTCGATATTAAAATTTTCTTCCCAGCAGTTTCCCGGCTTGAGTACCTTTAAAATTTCAGAAAGTTGTTTGCCTAAATCATAAAATTGCATAATTGCGCGGTTGTCGTCCGAAACGTAAAATGATAAGTCAACGGTAAGTCCTTCTCCCACAAACACTTCACTTTTTGAGGGGGTAAGGGCTAAAAACGCATCATCTTTAACATCAACAAATTCAGGCTCTTGTTTTTTCCCATACATATCGTCGAAAGGATCATGATCATATAAATTGGGATATGGGCTTTTTCTTGCAGTTTGAACCGGATCACCCACCTTGATGTTAACACCAGGTGAGGTTATTTTTTTGCCGTTGATTTCAATAGCAAACGGTTTTAACTCGAAATCACCCTTATTTTCAGGCATATAGTTCATGGTAATACTGTGTGATGACGATACACTGCCATTTATTATTTCTGTTCTGGA
>JAHEMU010000453.1:942-2145 GCA_024643485.1 Cytophagales bacterium | reverse complement strand
GGGTTTGTAGATTGGCTTATTTCGAAAAAATCTATGTTCGTTATCGAGAAAGCCAAATTCCAAGTTGATGGATTTGGTTTAATTAAATATGAGAAGTTATAAATGAAATTAAAGTTTTCGCTTATGCTTGTTGAAGTGTTGGTTAAGTTAAATTGGTCTTTCCCTTTAGCATTCACTCGGTATGATTTGAAATTATAACCCAGAGAATAAATGAATTTGGGGTGTTTTTCAGAATAATAGGCGAATCCCCAGTTTATTTTATTCATTACATCCGAGAAGCGATTGACAATAAAATGGGTTTTTAAGTAAAACACATGCTTTTTGGTGGTCATTTCTCTTCTAAGTGTTAAGTGTGTGCCATCTAATATATTTGGATCAATTCCCTGGATTTTAAACTGGGGGCCCAATTCAACACGGTACTTGTCAATATGGTATCCACCTAAAACAGCAAATCTACCGAAATTGCCTTCAGAAACATTGTTTTCACCAATGTCTATTTGTGTTTTAAGTTCGAATTGAGCATAAGCATTCAAATTTAAGATTGTTAACAGTAAAATGAATGCAGATACTCTCATGTTTTTTTAAATTATTATAGGACAACTATGACGCAGTTTTAAAATTATAAATTAATAGTCATGATTCCTAAATCGGCAAAAAAAGACAATGGGGAAAAGGTAATGTGAAATTCAATTTTCTTTTAGTGTAGGTCTTATTTCTAAATTCGGTGGTAGTCTACGACATCAATTACTTCAATTCCTTCGAGATTTCTTTTGAAATAAGTTTAATCTTTTCTTTAAGTTGATCGATATTATTGTCCTCAAGAATTGATTTTTCAGAAATTATTTCACTCAATAACTTAACAATTTGATCTAACTCATTACACGATTGATTAAATCTTTCAAGAGTATCACCATCTACGTGATGTGAAATTTCGCTCATTAAAATATTCGATAATCCGATCAATCTAGCAAGAGGAGCCCTCAGGAGATGACTGTTAATAAATGCGTATTCAGAAAGTTGGGCATTCTTTTTTTCAAGTTCGATGGTCCTATTTTTCACCCTATCGTCTAGCTCCGAGTTAAACTTGTTTAATTGTTCATTGACATCGCTTAGCTGTTTAATTGTCAGATCCAATTGAACAGTTCTTTTCTTAATTTGATCCTCGACACTAATTATATGCAATTTCAATTTATCGCTTGTATT
>JAHEMU010000453.1:0-932 GCA_024643485.1 Cytophagales bacterium | reverse complement strand
AACTGAAGTAAAAAGATCGATAAAATGAGTGAGGTGGTAATTAATTCATACGATGCACTTGAAAGCAGAGCAAAATAAAGGTTTATAAAGCTAAGAGGATTATTCAAAATAAGGATATTTGTAATTGCCATTATAGGAAGAACTAATAAAACATAATATAAGACCACTCCAATTATTGAAAATAAGATTACAGCCACATTATTGCTCACGTATACTTTTATGACATATTTATAATAGTACCAAAATGCAAACAGTCCAACAAAGTGCATCAGGAAGGAAGAAAAAACGGATCCTTCAGGCGGCGTAATGAATGCTGAAATACAAGCAACAATAGACATGTATAATGGATTGGTAATATAAAGGACACTCACAAGCATAGGAATTTCATTTATACTACTGACACCGCCCTCAACACTTGGAATGTCGAATTGAACTAGTCCAAAGACAAAAGATAATACTCCGAAGAATATGGAATATTTAATATTTGAAATTTGATTTTTTAAAAACGCCACGCGAATCAAAGTTTGATGCACTTCAATATACCAAAAGGAACTTAATTTTCAATAATTTTAAAGTGATTCGAAATTATAGTAAAGGCTGAATTGATTGTTTTTATGTAATTTTCAAAGTGGATATAAATTCTTCCTTTTGTGTTTTTATATAATTCCTGCACAGTTACCGTTCCTCTCCCTGTCTTCTCACTCTGTTTCTGTTTTCTGCGTCCGCAGGAGTGCTCCACTTCGCTCGTCTTTTTTACGCCAAAAATATTCACTCAAGCAAGCTTGGCTCACTTTTTTGACATAAAAAAAGCCCTCGACTGCGTCGAAGGCTTTGAATTAATAGTCGGGGTGGCAGGATTCGAACCTACGGCCCCCTGGTCCCAAACCAGGTGCGCTACCGGGCTGCGCTACACCCCGAATATCATTGTGATA
>JAHEMU010000452.1 GCA_024643485.1 Cytophagales bacterium | reverse complement strand
GAATAGATTCTAATAAATTCGCCCACTTATTTGGGGGGAAATAGGTTCCTCCATAAAAAGGTTTTTGATCTGGGGTAATGAATACATTTAAAGGCCATCCTCCACCTAAACCCATTGCTTGAACGGCATCCATGTATATTTGGTCCAAATCGGGCCTTTCTTCTCTATCTATTTTTATATTGATAAAATATCGATTCATAATTTCGGCAATGCTATCGTTTTCAAACGACTCTTTTTCCATCACATGACACCAATGGCAGGAGCTATATCCGATACTTAATAAAATGGGTTTTTGTTCTTTTTTCGAGAGGGCTAGGGCTTCTTCACCCCACGGATACCAATTAACCGGATTGTATGCGTGTTGTAATAAATATGGACTTGTACTGCCTACAAGATGATTTCCTTTTTGAGTCTCCTTCATTTCGATATTTTGATTACATGAAAATAACAGAAAAGCGATACCTATTGAAATTAACAACCGTTTCATTTCCGAAAACGGTTAATTTTTTCTCGAATGGATAGTAATTCTTTTTGTACATCAATTTCTTTGGGAAATGAACTCAGGTCTTTTTCTAATTGATTTAGAAAAGTAAGATAGGAAGGTGAGGCGTTGTTAAAAGGTTTATGTTGGATTGATTTCCAAATTTTTCGCCATTTTTCGATAAGTTCTCTCGAACTTTTGGAGAGGTACGATAATTGAAAATAATCCCATATATAATCAATAGCAGTTTGATTAGGATGAATTAAATCGGAGTCGTAAAAGCGATAATCCCTTAAATCATCCATCATCAATTCATAAGCAGGAAAGTAATTAACGAAAGGAAGTTCTTCGGATAATGTATGTGCGGCAACTCTCAAAGTAGATTTGCTTACACTGTTCAATATCAGGGTGTCACGGGTATGGCGAACGGGGCTAACGGTAAGGATGATTCTTAAATTTGGATTGACTTTTTTAAGATGAAGAAATAGATGCTGGCTAGCATTTTTAATTTCTTCGACGGAACATAGCCGGCGATTGAAAATGGAGCTGGGCATTTTATGGCAATTTGCAACAGCCAATTTTTGCTCAATTAGTTCATAAATGAAGGCCGTCCCCCAAGTGATAAATAATATATCAGATTGTTTTATTTGTTGAAGTAATAATTGCTGTTCACCCTGAATTGATTCAAGTAGGTCCTTTTTAGATTCAGAATGAAACTTGGAATGAAACAGACAATTGAACCATTCATTATCGCGTTGTACAAATCCTTTTTCCAACACATCATTCGGAATAGGGGATAGCAGTCGGTTAATGGCTAGGGGGTGAAAAATGGTTCCTAGAGGATTAACCAGGCAGTTAAACTTGTGAACTTTAAGGTTTTGGCCGATGGAATCTGAAAAGCAGGAACCCACGGTAATCAATTTATGGCTATGATTGATTAAATCAACACTCTGCACGGGTGGAATTGAAGTTCTCCATTGATTCTCCATAATGAATACCTTGGGTAGTTTGAGATTAAAAATAGGAAAAAAGGTTGGCCTTTTTTGTATTACTATGAAAATGGGGCAAAAAAAAAGCACTTCCAAAGGAAGTGCTTTTCATCTATTTTCTAGTACTGATTACTCAGCAACGATTTTCAATTTCACTTCGTGTTTTACCTCTTTGTGTAAATCAAGAGTGATAGAATAATCACCAAGTTGTTTTATTTGAGCACCAATCACAATTTTCTTACGATCGATTTCAAATCCTTTGTTTTTAAGGAAATCAGCAATTTGAATATTGGTAACCGCTCCGAAGATTTTTCCAGATTCACCGGCTTTTGTTCCGATTTCAATGGTAATATCACCGATTTGCGCTGCCATGTCTTCTGCGTCTTTTTTGATTTTATCTGCTTTGTGAGCTGCTTGACGAATATTCTCTTCAATCATTTTTGAATTCGATTTATTCGCTATAATAGCATACCCTTGAGGGATCAGATAATTTCTTCCGTATCCGGGCTTAACCGCCACTGTGTCGTATTTATAACCAACACCCGGTATATCTTGAATAAGTATAATGTCCATGATCAAATTATTTTAAAGAATCTCCTACATATGGTAATAAGGCAATATGTCGGGCTCTTTTAATAGCCTGAGATACCTTTTTCTGGTATTTTACGCTTGTTCCAGT
>JAHEMU010000451.1 GCA_024643485.1 Cytophagales bacterium | reverse complement strand
TGTTCACTCATTGTTGATGTTTATTAATGCTTGAGTATAATCGGCTTGAAGATCTTCAGGAAGTTTCGCGAGTACACTATTAATCTTTTTTATTTGTTGCTGATAAAGATTGTAAAGAACGGTGCCGGGGCTTAAAGGAATCTTTGCTGCAGTAATCTTTTCACAAAAGTGAATTCTGAGTTCTAACTCTGTTTGTGGTACCCCTGAATATTTAATCTGGCGATTGGTGTATCGCAATATTTTGCGCAGAATTTTTTTAGTCAGATATAAATTTCGATCAGAAATTTCTTCGAAGAGTATTTCAATTTGCTCTTTTACGTGTTGGATGTAACCCTGCTCATCATGGGCATCGAACAAGAGATAGCCAAGCAGCTCTTTATTTTCTTTTTTGTACCGTGCCAACCGAAGACAAAAAGCTTGTAGAGCATCAGAATCTAGATGTTGCAGTTCTTTCCGAATATCACTTAAGGAATTATTCAAAATTATCAAAAACGTCTTTTGGGATTTAAAGAGAAAGAAATTAAAATACTTTGACTAGAAACGGAGGTGGTATAAATGCGTGAATTTGTGAGTGACCCTAGGAATTCGTATCTATAATTGAATCCAATCTTTGATCGGTTTGTGAAAAGGTCAAAACCAGCAGAAGTAACAATTCTTTGTTGGGATGGACTATATTCACCTGGTAAAATAATTGGTCTGTCTACCTTTGTTATTTTAATAAAACCATTCGATGAGTACTGTTGAAGAGATTCTTGAGTAAAACCTAATGTCAATGGAGCTGAGTTGTATTTTGATTGCAAGGATATGGAAGGATTAAGTCCTAATCCAAGTGTTGGCTGAAAATATTTCTTTATATTAAAATTCATTTTAAGCACGGTAGGTAATTCAAGATAGCTACATTCCATTTTAAACTTTTGAGATTCGGATGTCCATTGTCTACTAATAAGTTGAGGCTGAAATTCAAAAGAAAAATGCTTATTCCATTTTGGAAATATTGAAAATGCCAAACCTATAGAAAAAGATGACTGTTTTAAGATTTCGTTTTCCAGTGATGATAAATCGTTTGTCCCTTTGACTAATAAGGAAGACGAATATCCATATGGACTTTCCAATGAATGCTCATCTTTAAATTTGATTGTTGAAAAAGAATACCCAACTACTCCTCCCAATACTATTTTTGCTTTATCCAAGCCAGCTTTTTCAAAAGTAGATTTTTTACAGGTATTATAAGCTATTACTTTTTTTATCAAATTCATTTCCGAGAATACGAATAAACTTTTGTCTGGCAAACAGTCGGATAATAGCCCATTAATTTTTATTTGATTGGCTTTATCCTCCTTAACATAATTCTTTCCGTCTATATAAGTTGAACTCTTCTTTTTTTTAGTTACTCTTAATAATGTAGTTTCTTTTTTGATATAATAAAATTCCCTTTTCAACGAGTCTAATGAATAATAAAGACTTGCATCTCCTTCAATTAAAACTTTGTAAAAAGTTGAGGTACTATTTGAGGGACTCTCAATGTTTTTAGTTATGTAATTGTATGATACGAATCGCTGCTGAGACTGCAATAGAACGATTGATTCAACGGATTTTCCATTCAAAAGAATCCAATCACCAGAGGAAGTCTTATACTTGACAGGGGAAAAAATATCTTTTGGCCGGATAACATAAATTTCCCCTTCAGTTGTGGCTCCATTAACATAGGTTATTTTTACTTTTTCAATAGGAGAGTTTACTTGAGAATAGGAATTAGGAATCAAAAGGGCTAATAAGCATAATGTCAACAGGATTTTCATCAGGAAATCAATTTTATACAATTAAATGATTTTTTTAAGAATCCACGCATGCGCTCCGCCTGCAAAAATTTGTCGATATTCAAATTTACCCAGCTACGCTTGATGATTTTGTATCCTAGGTTAATGTCAGAACGTCAGTTTATCGCCATGGGATAATCATGTTCAAGTTTACTTGCTTCCGTTTTCTATCAAGTCTTAGTTAAGCAGGTTACAACCAGCTGCGATGATGGTCAATAGCCTCCAATCAACTTTATATTCCTGAATTGATAATTAAAAGTACCTTTAAGGCCTGTTAAAATAGAGCCATGAGGAAATTGATTTGTTTAGCATTTACTTTAGTAAGCATAGGATTCGCGC
>JAHEMU010000450.1 GCA_024643485.1 Cytophagales bacterium | reverse complement strand
ACTAGTAGCTGTATCTGCTATTACCATTCCCCTTTTTCCTTCAAATATTCCATTAAATGCTGCAATCTTTGCTTCCTCTAAATTGTCAAATGATTTGTTGCCGAATGTTTCACCTATTTTCACTTTGTAGCATTTTGTTCTTTTATCAAGGTATATGAGCAAATGGCGGTCCTCAATGTTTAGATAATAATTACCATTCTTACTTTTCTTCCACTGCTTCTTAGTCCAGTTAATCCTACGGCTAGCCCGGTTTCTTAATTCTTTTTCTCGTCTTTCAGGGTTTATATAATCGTTGGTCATTTTTTCGGCACAATTACAGCCAACTCTGAATTCTTCCCCAACCTCAGAATGTTCTACTATATGAACGTAGCGGATTTTTTCCCTTCCGCACATCATGCACATTTCATAATCTGTTTCCCATTCCGGCTGATCATCCTCCCGGACATCAATAACATTTACCAAAGTCCAATCTTTGTGCGGAATCCTCTGTTGCTTCCAATCGTTAGCCATCTTTGTTTAATGGTGATGTTAACCTGTTTGGGTCTTTAAAATTGACTACCAGCACGTTTTAGTACAATTAAAACTGTATATAGGAAATTTACCTTTAATCAGTTTCCTTCAGGGCGAAGGTTATAATAAATTTAATGAATATCGATGAAGCCAAATGTTTGGGGCGTTTATATTAAACGTGTTCAGGATGATAGTTCAATGCATCCTGAGCTGAAATTAAGGGTGGTTGATGCTTACTATTTTCTTCGGGAAGAGCTAGGAGAAAATTGAAAAATCAAGATTCCAATTATGATGACCTTATTTCAAAATTGAAATCCAGGGATAAGTCAAAGGCGGAGGGAATGCCGCTTCTGGAGATTTCAAGAATGATGTTAGAATCAGGTTTTATGGTCAAGGTTGAACCCAAAATTCACAATATCAAAAAGCCTGATCTTGAAATATCAAACACGGTAAATGGAGAAATTCTTTACGGAGAGCTCACCGTATTAAATGATAGTGAAGATCGAAATAGAAAAAGAGATGACTACTTTTTCCTCTTTGAAAAAATTGAACTCGCAGAACCACACATCCACTATGCCTGCAGGCAAAAAAAGTTTATTGATAAAGCAAATCGAGAACCACTATTCAAATTTATCCAATCTTGCAGGCAGCAGGTCGTTAACACCAATTCATTTGCGATTTTCAAGAATGAATTTATTCAAGTCGGTTTTGCCACGGAAAGTGAAGTGCACCACCTGAAAGCCTGGATTGAACAGGATGCCCTATCAGAACAGGATGCACTAGCGTTTGACAAAGTCACAGGATTAGCGCTTGACCAAAATGAAACAAAGCGAATCGTTAATAATAAAATCCGAGAAAAGGCAAAGCAAATACCAGAAGGATCGAATGGGTTGATTTTTATTAGGGTCAATCCAGTTTTCTTTATGGTGAATATGGAAATAGATTTGATACCTCGTGCACATCAAGAGCTTATAAAGTATCCTAATGTTATAGGGATGGTTGTTTATTCCTTCATAGGCTTACTGCAGGAAACAGGAGTATTTCCATTTAAATCTGCCTTCCTTTCTGTTAAGCAAGTGACTCAATTAAGTAGCCGGTATACTCTTTTTATACTAAACGAAGGGGTAGAACTTAAGGTGTCTGAAGAAACTCTAAAAAAACTTTTCGAAATGTGCAATCTGTAACGGAATTTACACGGCAACCCTTGCATGGATTGATGAGGTAGTAAATCACTTGGAGCGGTCAGATCAAAGACACATCATTACAGGTTAAAAAAGATTTTACACCTGAGTTCTGACACCCCCTAAAAAATCACGAATGGTATATTTTCAAGTCACTGAAATACAAGTTATTACAATTTTTAGATGGTGATTCTACCGCACTAAGGCTATTTTTATGGATGCTAAAGATAAGGATTGTCAAGACTTCCTCAGGAGCAATAGCCATGCTCAGTAGAATTTAATGCCGCCTGGAAAAGAGATTCAAGTACTGCTGCTGCCTGAGTTTTTATATTGAATGGTTGCATAAGGGTGGTTTATGCAAGATCAATGGTTTAATGAGTAGACATAAGACAAAACATCCACCCAACCCCTACAAACTCCTTTATTCGATTTTCCAGTTGTCAGGATCGCGTCCGAGTTTTTCTACCAGCTCCAG
>JAHEMU010000116.1 GCA_024643485.1 Cytophagales bacterium | reverse complement strand
ATGGTACTTCAAATCAACCCATCACAACGGGTAATCAAAATGATTTTAGGCCTCAATGGACACCCGATGGGAAGCGGTTCATTTATCAATCAAATTCTGACGGAAAATCGCAGGTTTATATGGTTTGGGTGGAATCAAGAGCCGTTCAAAAAATCACCAATTTAAGTGAATCTGCTTCAAATTTGGCAATTTCCAGAGATGGTAAACAAATAGCATTTACCTCTTTTGTGCCTAAAAATAAAGGTTCATTCATTCAAATGCCACAGAAACCTGAAGGTGCAAAATGGAATGACCCGCCGAAATTGATTGAAGAAATGAATTATCGCGGGGATGGTGAGGGGTACTATAAAAGTGGCTATGAACATATTTTCACCATGTCTATTGAAGGAGGTACACCTCGACAATTAACGACCTCCGATTTAAATTACGGCGCGCCGGTTTGGGGAAAGGATAATAACACTCTTTATTTTTCAGCCAATTTACATGATAATAGAGACCTTGATCCTGTAAACTCAGAGATTTATAAACTGGATATTACCACGGGAAAGGTAAATGCAATCACCAGCCGTCAAGGACCAGATACAGACCCAATTATTTCTCCTGATGGAAAGAAAATGGCTTATATCGGGTTCGACGATCGTTATCAAGGGTATCAAATGCCCAAATTATACACCATGAATTTGGATGGAACTAACATTCAAATGGTTAATAAAAACATTGACCGTGACCCTCAACAAGTGAGATGGAATGCGACCAGTGATGGCTTTTATTTCCTTTATGATGATACTGGAAATACAAAAGTAGCAACCATGTCCATGAATGGAAAAGTATCTGATATCACCAATTGGGTGGGTGGCCTTTCATTGGGTAGACCATATACTGCAGGGCAATTTTCAGTATCCCCTTCAACAGGTCGAATTGCATTTACCTATGGAAGTAGTGATTCTCCGCCCGAATTGGGAGCCGGTGATAAATCTGGAGTTAAAAAAATAACGGATGTCAATAGTGATTTGTTAGGTTCAAAGGAACTCGGAAAGGTTTCTGAAATTAGATGGAAATCGTCCTTCGACAAAAGAGAAATTCAAGGTTGGTTGGTGTTGCCTCCCGGCTTTGATGAATCTAAAAAATACCCTATGATTCTCGAAATTCACGGTGGACCATTTACCGCCTATAGTCCTTTCTTTGCAGCTGAAATTCAATTGTACGCTGCTGCGGGCTATGTGGTTTTTTATTGTAATCCACGAGGAAGCACTAGCTACGGCGAGGAATTTGGTAATTTGATTCATCATAACTATCCAGGGCAAGATTATGATGACTTAATGTCGGGTGTGGACGAAGTACTGAAAAAAGGTTTTGTCGATGAAAAGAATTTATTTGTAACCGGAGGAAGCGGTGGGGGAGTACTTACCGCCTGGATCATCGGGAAAACCAATCGATTTAAGGCCGCTGTAATTGCGAAGCCGGTTATTAACTGGTATAGCTTTGTTCTTCATGCGGATTCCCCAGGATTTTTCTATAAGTATTGGTTCCCAGGACCACCGTGGGAGAATGAAGCACATTATATGAAAAGGTCACCTATTTCTCTAGTTGGAAATGTACAAACACCTGCCATGCTTTTAACGGGTGAAGAGGATTATCGGACGCCCATTTCTGAATCTGAACAATATTATGCGGCCCTTAAAATTCAAGGAAAAGAAGCTTCATTGGTCAGAATTCCTGGTTCTTCTCATAATATTGCCGCTCGAACCAGCAATTTAGTTGCGAAGGTTTCTGCCGTATTAAGTTGGTTTGATAAATATCAATCGGAGGAAATGCAAGGTCAAATTGAGAAAAAGTAACTACTCATCGTGGGTTGAATGGTATATGAAATATGTTTTTTGAATTGATTGCTTTATTTTAGCACATCTATTTTAATTTTATACAAGGAAAAATTGAATTTATGAACAAAGTACACATCCTGCTTTTAGTCGTATTTGGAATAATGAATATTGGTTGTGAGGCAGATAAATCGAAAGAAGTCGCCGTAGTTGAAAAACCTAAAAAGGTAAGTATAGGGGAAATTGAGCAGGGTATAAAAGACTATATTGATAAAAAAATTGAAGAGGAAAATGGCTATTTCCATTTGGATAATAATGGTGAACCTTTGAAGTTGAAATTGGTTCGAGTACATACAGAATTTCTTTCTGATTTAGGACATGGACGACAATTTGCGTGTGTAGATTTAGCAGATATCAGTGGTGAAGTTTTTGATGTGGATTTCTTTATGGAGGGTGTGCCCGGTGATATGAACGTTACGGAAACAACGGTTCATAAATTAAATGGAAAGCCCTATTATTCATGGAAACAAAATAAAACAGATAAAACTTGGTTCCAAGTGCCAATGGAGCAGTCTGAAAATGATTTGCTTGGAGTTAAAGAAGGTGAAGATCAATTTGAATTTTATTATGAATTACAGCTTCCTCAAATAGAAAAGGAGGCGAATTTATGGATTCCAATGGCGAGCAGTGATGCGTACCAAGAGGTTGAAGTGGTTTCGATAGAGGGTATGGAAAACAAACAATTGGTGGTGGATGAAAAAAATGGCAATAAAATTCTATTTGCGAAGATGAGTGCCGAAAATAGTAATTCTACAATCAGGGTTACGTATAAAGTAGATCGAAAAGAAAAGGCTCCTTATGCCGCTGAAGATAAAGGAATGAATCAGTATTTAGAGGGAATTCCTTTGCTGCCCGTTGGTGGACGGTTTTCAACCATCATCAATGAAATATTGGCGGGTAAAGAGAAAGATAATGAGTTGGTAAAAGCTCGTGCCATTTATGATTATATTATTGATAATATGTCATACAAAAAGGCAGGGATTTACGGTACTGGTGATGCGAATTACGCTTGTGATTCAAAAAGTGGAAACTGTACAGAATTTCATTCTCTTTTTATTAGTTTGGCGCGAACAGCTAATATTCCGGCAAGATTCGGAGTTGGAGCATCTATTCCTTCGGATCGTGATGAAGGTGGTGTAGATGGATATCACTGTTGGGCAGAATTTTACGCCGAAGGAAAATGGTGGCCTGTGGATATAAGTGAAGCTAATAAATATACTGCGTTAGCTACCTATTATTTTGGACATCACCCAGCCAATAGAATTGAGTTAAGTAAAGGCCGGGATCTTCAATTAGACCCCGGCCCTTTGGCAGGTCCTATTAACTTCTTGGCATACCCTGTTTTTGAAATGAACGGGGAGCAAATGTCAGTTAAAACGACCTTTAGTTTTAAAAGGGGAGAAGGTTAAACTATTGTTGAGCCTCTCCTCCGTCTTCTTGTTCACCTGAGTCATCGCTATCAGGATGTTCACCTTCAGGATGTTCACCTTCTGGATGCTCGCCTTCTTCGTGATCCTCTCCTTCTGGATGTTCGCCTTCAGGGTGTTCACCTTCAGGATGTTCGCCTGCCGCAGTTGAATCTGCTTCAGTTGCTGCATCTGTTTCTTCAGTTGCTTGGTCACTTTGTTGTCCTGAATTACAAGAAACAAGACTCGCCGATATCATAAAGCCAAAAATTAAGGCAAACAAAATCGATCCTAAGTTCTTTAATTTGTTCATAAGTTGAGATTTATAGTTTGTTCAAAGATAATCAATAATTTTTTATTTATTTAGGCATAAAGTAATTAGCATTATTTTACGGTAAGGGTAATTAACCAAAGAAAAGTATGAAAATTGATTTGCAATCGTTCAAAGGGGTGATTTTTGATATGGACGGAACGATGATCGATAATATGTTAATTCATCATCAAGCTTGGCAGAAAAAACTCTCCGAATTGGGGATGGAATTGAATCTGCAAGAAGTTAAGGAGTCAATACACGGGGTAAATGAGGAGATATTAACACGGTTGTTCGGGGATCGTTTAAGCAAAGTAGAACGTAAATTTCATGCGGATGACAAAGAAGCACAATATCGTTTGTTGTATAAAGATTCTTTAAAGCTGATCGATGGTTTAGATGAATTCTTACAATTCTTAAAGGAGAAAAAAATAAAAATTGGAATTGGTACTGCTGCACCTAAGGAAAACGTGGATTTTGTTTTAGATACATTAAGTATTCGTCCTTTATTTGGTGCAGTGGTAGATGCTGGAATGGTGGAAAAAGGGAAGCCAAATCCTGAGATATTTTTAAAAACAATACATCAACTGGGGTTATTACCTGAAGAATGTATCATTTTTGAAGACTCTCCAACAGGTGTGGAGGCGGCCGTCAGATCAGGGGCAACGGTGATAGTGGTAACTACTACCCATCAGCCAAATGAATTTAAAAAATTTCCGGTGCATGGATTTATTAAAGATTTTTTAGGATGCGGAAACTTATTCAAATTTTAATTTAGGAAATTTTAATAAAGTGACGTTTTGGCACCATAATATTCTTATTTATTCCCAAGGGATTGGAACCTTTCGATGAAGTTTGGGATTTTTTAATAATCGGTAATTTGGTAAATCGAAATTCAATTATTGCACGTATTACATTCCTTTTAAGTTAGTAAGGTCATTAATCAAACTAACATGAAAAAGAATTCTGAACGTTATTCTTTAGTTACTGGGGCAAGTTCCGGATTGGGAAAATGCTTTGCTGAAGAGTTGGCAAAATGTGGTAATAATGTGTTGCTTGTTTCTTTAAAAGATCAAGGCTTGAAGGAAACCAGCATTCAACTTGCTGAAAAATATCAAGTACATACTGCTTTTTATGAATGTGATCTATCCCAGCCAGTACAGCTAAATGAAATGATTGAATGGGTAAAATCCCACTATCAAATTGATACATTGATTAATAATGCAGGTATAGGCGCGGCTTGTGAATTTTCCAAATGCAGCCCGATTTTCATCTCTAAAATGATCGATATAAATATAAAGGCACTGTCTATTATTACTCATCAGATGTTACCATTGTTAAAATCCCAAAAGCAGGCCTATATTTTAAATGTCTCTAGTTTGATATCGTTTATCCCTTCTGGTTATAAGTCAATTTACCCTGCTTCCAAGTGTTTTGTGCGCTTCTTTTCATTAGGATTAGCAGAGGAACTTAAAAACACTTCAGTGCGGGTTTCAGTCCTAACTCCAGGACCAATGCTTACAAATAAATTCCTCGTGAATCGTTTGAGTCATCATACGGAATTTGTTAAAGCAAGTGTAGTATGTCCATCCATAGTGGCGAAAATCGCGATTAGAAAAATGTTTCGAGGGAAACGCTTGATTGTTATTGGATGGATTAACAGAATGTTCTTAGCTTTAATGAGATTAACACCGCCATTTATAGGCATTAGAATTGTGAGTAATGGATCCAGAAAGGAAGTCATGAACAATAAAATGCAAACTGAGGTTGAGTATTATTTCAAATAATTCAGAGATATAAAAGCACGATTATGGAAGTTTTATCTTTGCTGAAAAATGTTGATTTGAAAATCAACTCTACGGATATAAAGGTGATAGTACCCATTCTTACGGGAATACTTTCTTTTATTGTTTATTGGTTTTTCACACAATCGAAAAAGTGGGAATCTAAACTGGCAAATATATTTTTTAAAGACCAGTCTAACGCTTCATTTATTGTCATTACCAGATTGTTTGGTGGAACCATTATGGGGGCCGTTCCATTCGTTTCCTATTTGCTGTTTTTTCCTGACACAAAATTGAAAGAGCTGGGATTTGCGTTTGATATAGATCATTTGAATGCTATCCTAGGATGGACTTTTGTTTTGATAATACTTGTGGTTCCATTGGTATGGATGAGTTCTCGAAAAGAGAAAAATCAGCAGCAATACCCTCAAATTCGGACTGCGAATTGGAATACAAAGCTTGTATCCGCGTCTCTTCTTTCGTGGGCGGTTTATTTGTTGGGGTATGAATTTTACTTTAGAGGGCTGTTATTATTTCCATTGAAAGATTCCCTAGGGTTATGGCCCGCAATAGCTGTGAACATTGGATTATATTCGGCGACACATATTCCGAAGGGATTAAATGAGGCAATTATGACCATCCCATTTGCTATCATATTATCTATATTGACATTGGAGACAGAATCGATATGGATAGCTTATTTTGTTCATGTCGCTATGGCTTGGTCGAACAATATCTTCTCTTTAAAATATCATCCTGAAATGAAATTCAGCCGATGAAAAAAGAAATATCGAGTGAATGTGAAAAAATAATAAAAATTAACAGATGAATATACTTTTAACAGGGGCGACGGGGTTTCTAGGACATCGAACATTAGAGGAATTAGTAAAACTGGAAACGGTAACTAAAGTAATTTCAACCGGTAGGACATTGCGTGAAGATAAGCGGGTGGATCATCCCAAAGCGGAATATATACTCGGAAATTTGAATGAGCCATCTTTTATTCGACAGTTATTTGAATCGGGAATTGATGTCGTTATACATGCAGCTGCACTTTCTTCACCTTGGGGAACTTACCAGGAATTTTACACGGCTAATGTTGAAACGGTTAAGAATTTATTGAGAAGTTCTGAAGAAGCAGGAGTGAAGCGATTTATTTTCATTTCCTCTCCAAGTATTTACAACGCAGGTAAAAGTCGATTAAATGTTAAAGAGGATAGTGAATTGCCAAAAAAATTCATCAATAATTATGCTTACACAAAATATTTGGCAGAAGAAGAATTGAGAAAATCATCCATTCCGTACGTAACTCTTCGTCCAAGGGCGATAGTTGGGAAGGGGGATACAGTTATTATGCCTCGGATGATTAAGGCGTATGAGGAAGGGAAATTGAGAATCATTGGAGATGGACAAAATGTGGTGGATTTAACTCCGGTTTCGAGTGTTGTAAGTGCCATTCTTCTTTCGTTAAATGGAGGTAATGAAATTTTAAATCAAGCATATAATATATCGAACGGCGAGGAAGTGAAATTGTGGGAGGTAATAAATCAGACTTTAGTGAAGTTAGGCAAGGCACCTATTACAAAACATGTCCCTTTTAGAGTCGTCGATCTTTATGCCCAAGTGTTGGAGATTGTTTCGCGATTAACCAACGGGAAAGAGCCCGCACTTACAAAATACGGAATTAGCACATTGGCTCATTCATTTACTTTAGACAACAGTAAAGCAAAGGAAATGTTGGGTTTTAAGCCTGCAATGACATTAAATGAATCGATTGACGAATTTGTGGAGTGGTATAAAGGAAATAGTAGGTAAGTATTTTAGCTTTCGTTGGAATATTGTATTTTATTTATTTCATATTCAAATTTAAGTACTCTTATATTCCATAAAGACAAAGTTTGTACTGCTGTAATTATTTCATTTTCACTTTTTACAACTAGCTTGTCTTTAAATGATTTTATGAATTTAGTCCACAATTGGCCCTTTGAGTCTTTTAGCAAAAAATAGAAACCACTGTCGCCATTTTCTCATCGGTTTCTATAATATTGGCTAGTTATTCAACTCATTGCTTCGGCTTTCTAGCTCTTCTTCGTTAAGTATTTGTTCATTACTTGGATATTTTAATGACTTTTTCAATTGTTCTGCGTATTCAGGCCTGTTGCGATATCTTATGTCAATTAAAGTATCAGTTGGTAGCAAATACGAAAATATTCCAATTAACAGAATAGGTATTATTCTTTTAAAATTGGATGTGTAAAAAGTAGATTTACCATGATATTTAACTATGAATATTAAAGCGGCAATACAGGATATTATTATTAAATAGACACTTCCAATTATTAACATTTCAGCAGAGCCTGGAAGAATAAGAAATTTAAACATGAATCCAATAAGAATTATCGATAATGATATTCCAAGTCCAATAGATCCAATAATTCGACCTTTACTAATTTCCTTGAAAGAACCGTTTTTA
>JAHEMU010000115.1:3949-7856 GCA_024643485.1 Cytophagales bacterium | reverse complement strand
TCGAGGTACGTCCCCCTCTCCTAGAAAATCTATGAAGGGTTTAGACTCAGCTGATAATTATTTGATTTTCTTTAGACGAAGCTGAAGGGAATTTTCATCTTGACCATTCAAGTTATAATGTTATATCTGTTGAAGATAACTATATAAATCAAATTATTAATGTAGAAAGGAATGAGGACGGTTTTTGAAGAATACCATAGGTTCTGTAGAGACTAATTATCGTAGATGTTTAATTAAGTGCATTTAAAAAGGTGTTCGTCACAAATATTTACTAAATTTGTGACGAAATAATTAGTTATATGGCAGATACAGAGAGTAATATAAGCATGTGTATAAAATCGAAACCGAAAGGAAAATTATGGTTTCCTGATGATTTTAACAGCCTTGGAACACCTGTCGCCATTCGTAAAGCATTACAAAGGCTTCGGGAAAAAGGACTAATAAGGCAAGTAGCACAAGGGATTTATGTATGTCCTAAAGTAAGTGAACTTATTGGTGAAGTAATGCCCACAGCCGAGGAGGTTGCTCAAGGCATTGCAAAACGAGACAAAATAAAGCTGGTTCCTACGGGCACATACGCACTAAATGCTTTAGGATTAAGCACACAAGTTCCAATGAACCTTGTTTTTCTAACAGATGGAGCACCACGCACTATAAAAGTTGGTAAACGCACCATAAAACTTAAACGTACAACTCCCAAAAACCTGTTAGCCAAGGGGGAAATAAGTGCCTTGGTTATTCAGGCATTGCGTGAGATTGGGAAGGATAAGCCCACTGAATCAGAAATACAAAAGATAGTGACCTTATTAAAAAAGGAAGATAAAAAGAAACTTATGCACGATATAGATTTAGCCCCTGTTTGGATAAAGAATATTATGCAATTAGCAATAGAGCAAGAATGACTGGTATAGCGTTTTATAAGAATAAACCGGAAGAACAGAATGCAATATTTGAGGCAATAGGCAACGATATTGGTATTCCTGCATCGGCAGTAGAAAAAGATTGGTGGGTAGTACAAACACTGGCATTAATTCAGGAGTTGGAATCAGCTCCACATATTGTGTTTAAAGGCGGTACTTCTTTAAGTAAAGCATGGAATATTATTGAACGATTCTCTGAAGATATAGACCTTGCTCTTGATAAAAGCTTTCTTGGGATTGAAGAATGTACCACCGTAAAACAGGTTAAAAAACTAAGGTCTGCTACCCGAAATTATATTTACAATAACTTCATTCCTGAGTTGCAGAATAAGTTCAATGCAGTTGGTTTTACCGATGTAAAGGTAGAGTTATACGAAGAGGAAGGAGAAAACCTTGAACCTGTTCAGATTTTAGTCAAAAATCAGACCTGTACCTCTCCGTCCAGTTATACAAAACCCGAAGTAAAAATTGAGATTGGAAGCCGTTCGTTGCGTGAACCGTTTACAGAACGTGAGTTTGCATCGTTGGTTGGTGAACACTACAAAGGTAAGACCTTTGCGGATGCTCCAATAACTGTACCTTGTGTAAATCCTGAACGTACATTTTTGGAAAAGCTGTTTCTGCTACACGAAGAGTTTCAAAAACCGGATGATGAGATTAGAGTTGACCGTTTGAGTCGACACCTATACGATGTTGAAATGCTTATGAGAACAGAATATGCCGAAATTGCCTTAGCAAACAAGGAGTTGTATAACGATATTATTGAACATAGGAGCATATACACCAAGATAAGCAACATTGATTACAACGGGCATCAACACAAATCCTTAAACCCACTACCGCCCGATACAGTAATTGAAAATTGGAGAAAGGATTATCAACGAATGCAGGAAGAAATGATTTATGGAGCATCGTTACCATTTGATAAACTCATTGAGCGCATCAAAGAGCTAAAAGAAAGAATTAATAATTTGTAATTTGAATAGAACGTAATGAAAACCTGTATATAAAAATATAGCACCCGGTATCAGTTTTGGTATCGGGTTTTTTATTTAATAGAGTAAAATCCCTTTCTGAATATTAAAATAATCCAATTCGCATCTTCTTAAAATTGAATTTGTTTTCGTATTTTTAACAAGCTAATTGTCAAGGGTGTAATACTATATATTATGCCTGAAATACTTTCCAATTCATTAAAAATGAGCCTCCTATCGGGGCTTTTCGTGTTTATGCCTTTTGTGGTTTTACCATTTATTCCCTTTTTCTTTGTTTTATTCTCTGCAATACGCTGTTAATATGCTATTTTTGAAAGTTTTCATGTCGTTCAGATCTTCATTTCTAAAACGAATGATTTTAATTCCTGATTCAGCCAACTGTTCATCACGGATTTGGTCATACTCTTTTTGTTCTAAGTGAATATCTCCATCCAGTTCAATTCCAAGCTTTAATTCAGTCATATCTTTTCTAAGTAATCGGGCATGTCTAATCATTTCAAAATATTGCAATAATCAGAAATACTATCACTATATTAAACGTTTAATTCAGATGCAATGAGAAACGAAATGCCTACCTATCCCAACCCACTGCCTTTTGCTCTGGAGTCATCCCTCTCCGCTGAGGAACGAAGATGGAGAGGGAACGAGGGTGAGGCGAAACGAGCAGATAGTAAAGTAAACGACTACCTCTACAACGGCAACCTCACCCCCGTCCCCTCTCCATTCAAATCTCAAATCTTTATTCACAATCTCCATCTCCATCCAGATTTGAACAGAGAGGGGTGACCCTCCGTTCAAAAGCATCTGATATTCGAAGTGTGTGGAAGTAAATTATTTCATCGATTTTTTATATTTAATTCAGATGCAATGAGAAACGAAATGCCTACCTATCCCTATCCCAACCCACTGCCTTTTGCTCTGGAGTCATCCCTCTCCGCTGAGGAACGAAGATGGAGAGGGAACGAGGGTGAGGCGAAACGAGCAGTTGCTAAGCCACAAGGAATTGGCATTAGAAATGGAAAAAATCAAAAATAGAGCTTCAGGACAAGATGAGAAGATTGATACTCCTTTTTCTGTTAACCTATATTTTCGTATCTTACCTATTCTGTGAAAAGGGATTAGTGGCTTAATTTTTGTGGCTTCTTAACCTGAAATATCGTACTCAAACTAGTTTAACACTAACTTTCAATTACTTATATGCGTTTATTTTTAACCATTATCAGCCTTTTTTTTGTGTCTTTTCTCTATGCTCAAAAATTTGAGGATGTCCCATTGCGTGCCGACGAGGATTTTTTAGTTCAACTGGATTTGAAAATCAAACAAAAAACCATTCCAAATGTGGAGGATAGAAATCTATTAAAAATAAACCCAAATATCGCGAATACCGACCACCTGCCATTTATTACACTTTTGATCAGTTTGAAAAATGTAAAAACAGAAGAGGTGAAAACTAAAATTATTAATGAAAGTGGAAATCTAATTAACACTAAAAAGATAAGCACTGAGCCCGTAGAAGTTGTAATCGGATTCACGGCTGATGTAGTGGCAGGAATTTCTTCTTCAAAATTTACGGTTCTAATTCTCAATAAAAAGAAAAAACCTTTAAATAAAATCTATATAAATATTGAAAAGGATGGCTCTTATTATATCAATGGAAAGCTAAATGGAAAACTGTAAATAACTATTTTACCGTTCACTTAATTTTAGTTTGAGGTTTTTTCCTTTCCATTTACCTTGCTAATTCGTCATTATACCATCAAACCATGAAAAAAATAATATTCGCTTGTTACTTTATTCTGCTCACTTTTCTTGTAGCAGGTCAAGTACCCCATCAGCGTTCCGCAAGTGAAATTGAGCTGGGAATTAAAAAACTCAATTTCTTGGGGTCTGTGCTATATGTGGCCGCTCATCCTGATGATGAAAATACTCGGTTAATAGCATATTTTGGCAATGAAGTGCTGGCCAATACCGCCTATTTGTCTATGACTAGGG
>JAHEMU010000115.1:0-3939 GCA_024643485.1 Cytophagales bacterium | reverse complement strand
GAGGTCAAAATTTGATAGGTCCGGAAATACGTGAATATCTTGGTCTGATTCGTACTCAGGAATTACTGGCGGCAAGAAGAATTGACGGTGGAAACCAATTTTTTACTCGGGCTAATGATTTCGGATACTCAAAAAATCCAGAAGAAACTCAAGAAATCTGGGAACGTGAGAAGGTACTCTCCGATGTGGTGTGGGCGTTTAGGAAATTTAAACCGGATGTGATAATCACGAGGTTTCCAACAGATGGCAGAGGAGGACATGGGCATCATACCACTTCAGCTATTTTAGCGGGTGAAGCGTTTGATATGGCCGCGAATAAGTCGGTATTCCCAGAACAATTGTCTCTCGTTGAGGCGTGGCAACCTAAAAGACTTTATTTGAATACGGGTAGATGGTGGGATACTTCTATAGATCAAAATACGCCCGGTGTGTTGATGGTGGACGCTGGAAAATATAATCCGCTGTTAGGTACGTCGTATACCGAAATTGCAGCTGTGAGTAGAACCTCACATAAAAGTCAAGGTTTTGGATCTACAGGTTCGCGCGGTGAAGGTTTGGAATTTCTAGAGTTTTTAAAAGGGGATCAAGCAAAATCGGATGTTTTTGAAGGGGTAAACACTTCTTGGAACCGTGTTAAAGGCGGGGCTAAAGTCGCTAAATTAATGACTCAGCTAATTACCTCCTTCCAACCTTCATCTCCTGAAAAATCAGTGCCTGCTCTAATCGAAATCAGAAAGGCAATCCTTCAAACAGAAGACCCGTATTGGAAGTCATTAAAGTTACAGGAAGTCAACCAATTAATTAGGGATTGTATGGGCTTGTATATTGAAACAACCGCATCTTCACCAACAGTTACTCCAGGCGAAACAGTGGAGGTGTCTTTGGAGGTGACTAATCGATCGGCTGTATCTGCTAAGCTTAAAAAAGTATCTTCAGTGGGTGCTTTTGATAAAGGTTTAACAAATAATGCCTTAAATTCTGAAAAATGGCAATATGAAGTCCCTAAAAACGCCGAGATTTCTCAACCGTATTGGTTGGCAAAGGAGAGTTCATTAGGGATGTATCGAGTAGATGATCAAAAACTCATTGGCACACCTGAAAATAAACCGGCCATTCAATTCGATATTTCCATCGAAATTGAGGGCCAAACCATCGAATTTACTACTCCTTTAGTGTATAAATGGAATGATCCTGTGAAAGGGGAGCAATACCGACCTTTCGTAATTACTCCTGTTGTTTATATAAATTTGACAGAACCGGTAGAGGTATTTAATAATGAATCTCCACGGGAAGTGAGTGTCGTGGTGAAGGCTGGGAAAAATGATATTGATGGAGTAATAAAACCTTCTTTACCCAATGGTTGGAAGGCAATGCCGGAGAAAATATCGGTAAAATTGGCTAAAAAGGGCGAGGAGCAAAGGCTAGTGTTTAATATTTTGCCACCTAAGGGAGAATCAACTGGAGACCTGACTTTCAACTTTTCGGATGGAAATTTCACTTCGGAAAATGGACTGATGGAAATTAATTATGATCATCTGCCCTTGCAAACGGTTTTCCCTAAAAGCACTACGAGGGTTGTAAAGCTAGATCTTAAGAAAAGCGGTCAACTGATTGGATATATTCATGGAGCCGGTGACGCCATACCTAATAGCCTGAGAAATGTCGGTTACGAGGTTTGGGAAATGTCCGACGATGAAATTACAACCGAGAATTTAGCGAAATGTGATGCTGTTATTCTTGGAATTAGAGCCCTCAATACGCGCGATCGACTGAATTTTGTGATGGACGATTTATTGAATTATGTGAAAAGTGGAGGAACTATGATCGTTCAATACAATACCGATCGCGGACTGAAAGTGGAAAATTTCGCACCGTATCCAATGAAACTTTCACGAGATAGAGTAACTAGAGAGGATTCAAAAGTGACAATATTAAATCCGAATCACCCGGCAATTAAAGGGGCTAATACCATTACCGAAGCAGATTTTAGTGGATGGGTACAAGAACGTGGACTGTATTTCCCCAATGAATGGTCGAAGGAATATGAACCGTTGTTTTCGACTTCCGATCCCGGTGAAGAGGATATGGCTGGTAGTACATTGGTAGCAAAATACGGAAGTGGATATTATATCTATACTGGACTAAGCTGGTTTAGAGAACTACCAGCGGGGGTGCCTGGCGCATACCGCTTATTCGTTAATTTAGTTTCTATTGGGAAAAGCCCAGAGGTTCAGAAAGCAAGTTTGAAAGAAAATAAAAAATAATGGAAGAAAAACCTCCTCATTTTAGGTCCTGGAAGCAAGTATATATTGGTGTGATGCTCTTTTTTGCACTTTTAGTTATAAGTTTTTACGTTTTTGGTAAAGTATTCTCATGATTGCATTAGACTGGTTTGTATTATTTCTGACAATGTTCCTTATTATTTTCTACGGAATTTGGAAAAGCAGAGGAAGTAGAAATATGGAGGGCTACCTGAGAGGGGGGGACTCCATGAAGTGGGCAACCATCGGTCTTTCAGTAATGGCAACTCAGGCTAGCGCAATTACTTTTTTATCCACTCCAGGGCAAGCGTTTGAATCGGGAATGGGATTTGTTCAGAATTATTTCGGGCTTCCTTTGGCCTTGATTGTTGTTTGTGCGGTATTTATTCCGATATATTATAAGCTAAAGGTATATACCGCTTATGAGTTCCTGGAATCGCGGTTTGATGTTAAAACAAGATCATTAGCCGCTATTTTATTCTTAATACAACGAGGAATGGGCGCTGGAATTACCATTTATGCTCCGGCAATTATTCTGTCTAAAGTATTGGGATTGAATTTATCATGGACCATCATAATAGTAGGATCATTGGTGTTAATTTATACCGTTTCTGGTGGGACAAAAGCAGTAAGTCTTACCCAAAAATATCAGATGCTAGTCATATTTGGTGGGATTTTTATCGCGTTTTTTATTTTGATGGATCGGATGCCAGAGGATTTATCATTTGGGAAATCCTTGGGAATTGCCGGTATGTTGGGCAAGCTTGAAGCGGTAGATTTTTCCTTTGATTTTGAAAAAAGATACACATTTTGGAGTGGAATAACGGGCGGGTTCTTTTTATCGCTTAGCTACTTTGGCGCAGATCAATCGCAGGTACAACGGTATCTTGGGGGTGCAGATGTTACCCAGAGTAGAATGGGGCTAATTTTCAATGCGATTATTAAAGTACCGATGCAATTTTTTATTTTGTTTATAGGGGTCATGATTTTCGTTTTTTATCAATTTGAAAAACCTCCCGTATTCTTTAATCAAACAGAATATCAACTGATCGACTCCCCCGAAATTCATGAAAAACTCCAACAATTGGAAGGCGATTATACCGTTTGGCACGATCAAAATAAATTATTGCTTCAATCCTATATCGATGAGGTTCCAGATGATCAATTAAGGAATAACATTATTGAGAGTTCGGAAAAAGGACGAGAAATTCGCAACAAAGTGAAAGAAACTCTTATAGAAGCGAATCCGGGAGCAAACGTGAAAGATTCGGATTATGTGTTTATCTCTTTTATTTTAAAATACTTGCCTCACGGCATCATTGGACTATTAATTGCTGTAATTTTTAGCGCGGCAATGTCTTCAACTGCGGGTGAATTGAATGCATTGGGTTCTACCACTACTATCGATTTTTACAAAAGATTTAAGAAAGGAGAATTTACGGATCGGATGAATGTCATTTCGTCAAAATGGATTACCGCCATTTGGGGAGTCGTCGCTATTTTGTTCGCTCTTTCAGCTCAGTTAGTGGAAAATTTGATTGAATTCGTGAATATTATTGGAAGTTTATTCTACGGGACCGTATTGGGAATATTTTTGGTGGCCTTTTTCCTCAAAAAGATCAAGGGTAATGCGGTTTTCGTTGCTGCTGTAATTGCCCAAATATCCGTCTTATTGTTG
>JAHEMU010000449.1 GCA_024643485.1 Cytophagales bacterium | reverse complement strand
TTACTAAAACTGCAGATGGGTAATAATACCTCAATTCATGATCTGCTGGAAGTTCAATTTTACCTGATTCTTTATTGAAAATCCCATCGGCAAAACCACCAAATGTAGCCGTTGGCCACAACCAAGAACTCGCCCAAGTGTCAAGTACATCTTCATCTTGACGTAAATCTGACGCTGATAAATGTGTTTTTCCTTCTTTATGAAGTTCAGAAATCGCTTCTTCAATAGATTCTGCTACGACAAAGTCATTCTCTCCTGTTCCGTAATAATAGGCTGGGATACGCTGCCCCCACCACAATTGTCTGCTAATACACCAATCGCGGACGTTTTCCATCCAATGGCGGTAGGTGTTTTTAAATTTAGCAGGGTGCAAAATGATTTCATCTTCTTCTACAGCGGTAAGCGCTTGTTTACTGATTTCTTTCATTTTGATGAACCATTGTAAAGACAGTTTTGGTTCAACAATAGTATCTGTACGTTCCGATCTACCAATTTTGGTTATAAAGTCTTTTGTTTCAACGAGAAAACCTTCTGCTTTTAGATCTTTTACTATTTCCTTTCGAACTGCAAATCGATCTTTTCCAATAAATTTATCAATCTGACAAGTGGCATTAAGGGTTCCGTCATCGTTTATTGTGTCGTACACAGGTAGTTCATGTCGCTGACCAATTTCATAATCATTAGGGTCATGCGCAGGGGTGATTTTTAAACAACCCGTTCCAAATTCTTTTTCTACGTAGGTATCTGCGATAATTGGAATGGGTCTATTGATAAACGGCACAAGGGCTTTTTTTCCAATCAAATGTTGGTATCGCTCATCATCCGGGTGGACTGCAATTGCCGCGTCCCCTAGAATAGTTTCAGGACGAACGGTTGCAACGGTTATCCATTGGTTGTCTTCTCCTTCAATTTGATATCGAACGGAATAAAGAGTAGCATTTTCACCATCCTCTCTGTATATAACTTCCTCATTCGACAAGGCTGTTTGTGCTTCGCAATCCCAATTGATCATTCGAAGTCCACGGTAGATATATCCTTTTTTGTGTAAATCGATAAAAACTTTTATTACCGCTTTGTAATAATCATCATCCATGGTGAAAGAAGTGCGATCCCAATCGCAACTTGCACCAATTTTCTTTAATTGATCCAAGATAATCCCGCCGTATTTCTCTTTCCATTCCCAAGCATGCTCCATGAATTTATCTCTGGAAAGATCAGATTTTTTGATCCCTTGTTCCCGTAAATAGCGCACAACTTTAGCTTCGGTGGCAATAGAGGCGTGGTCGGTTCCTGGAAGCCAACAAGCTTCTTTGCCTTCCATACGAGCTTTTCGAATGAGGACATCTTGCAATGTATTATTAAGAATATGCCCCATGTGCAATATTCCAGTTACATTGGGAGGGGGAATTAATACAGTATATGATTCCTTTTCTTTATTTGGCTTGCTGGCGAAAAATTTCTTTTCCATCCAATAGGAATACCATTTATCTTCTATTTCGTTGGGCGCGTACTTTGCGGATAGTGAACTCATCGTAAATTCTTAAACTGAATGCTGAAAAATCGAGTCACAAAATTAATATTAATTCTCAATTTTGGGCATTTGAAATCGATCAATACTGCTTTTTTGGTGTTCTTTTTTCATAATCTGTTTGATTTTCTCTGAAATATCTGGAAACTGAACACTTAAGTCGTGTTCTTCCTTGATATCATTAGATAAATCAAACAACTCAAACGTCATGTCTTTTTCCTTCGCAATAATGTTTTTTCGAATACCTTTCCATTTGCCCATTCTTACCGCTTGTTGGCCACCATATTCCGGGATTTCCCAATATAAATAATCGTGAACTTGGGCGGATTCTCCTTTGAAAGAACCTAATAAACTTTTACCATCTGTAGGAGTGGATGGAGGTATGCCTGCGAGTGCGGCAAAAGTTGGAAGCATATCTTGAAAGGAAGAAATGACATCAGAATGTTGCCCAGGTTTGATGGTTTCTGGCCAATTTGCAATGAAAGGAACACGAATCCCACCTTCATTTAAAAAGCCTTTTCCCCGTCCATATTCTTCATTGAAAGGGCCTCCACTTTTAAACCATGGGCTATCCGCGCCGCCAGTATAGGTGGGTCCGTTGTCGCTAGTGAAAATGATTATGGTATTTTTTTCTAAACCTAGTT
>JAHEMU010000114.1 GCA_024643485.1 Cytophagales bacterium | reverse complement strand
TCTTTTTCATCATCTCCTGCAATTCGCTTATTATTTTTAGTGAGGAACTCCATGGCAAAATGAATTCCGGATAGCGACCTACCTGGAATCGGCAAATCGCGTGGAGTAGTGGAACCTCCGCATAATACTACCGCGTCAAAGTTGTTAAGTAGGTCTTGAGCATCCATATTTACACCGACATTTGCATTGGTATGGAAAATAATCCCCTCTTTTTCCATCAAATCCACTCGGCGATCAACCACCCATTTTTCTAATTTAAAGTCGGGTATTCCGTATCTCAACAACCCCCCAATACGGCTATCTCTTTCAAAAACTTCAGTATGATGACCCGCTTTATTTAATTGATCGGCCGCAGCCAATCCCGCCGGGCCACTACCAATCACCGCTACTTTCTTTCCTGATCTTATAGCGGGAGGATTGGCTTTTATATACCCTAGTTCAAATGCTTGTTCTGCAATGGTTTTTTCAATATGCTCAATCGTTACTTGTGGCTTATTGATACCTAGAACGCAGGACCCTTCACAAGGTGCCGGGCAAATACGACCCGTGAACTCCGGAAAATTATTTGTTTCCTTTAATATCTCGATGGCATTGGACCAATCCTTCCTATAAACAGCATCATTAAATTCAGGAATATTATTCCCAAGTGGGCAACCACTTTGACAGAAAGGCACGCCACAATCCATACATCTTGAAGCTTGGGTTTCTGTTTTCTCTAAAGGAAACGGTTGGTATACTTCTTTATAGTCAAGCACCCTTTCATCCACCTTCCGTGTTGCTGGTAATTCCCTTTCGTATTGTAAAAATCCGTCTACTTTTCCCATTATTTTACCTTTTCAGCTTGCTGTTTATTTTTCTCCAATACTGCCTTATAATCATTTGGCATAACCTTTTTAAATGATTCCACGGTTTTATCCCACTCGTTGAGCATCATTTTGCCAATTTCGCTTTGTGTAAAGTAAGCGTGATCTGCAATTATGGATTTTAAGAATTCCTCATCTTCCTCCTCAAGTTGTTCGAGGCTCACCATGCTATGATTACATCTTGTGGCAAACGTATTCTTAGGGTCGAAAACGTATGCTATTCCTCCAGACATCCCTGCGGCAAAATTTCGCCCAGTTTCTCCTAAAATAACCACTTTTCCGCCTGTCATATATTCACATGCGTGGTCTCCCACTCCTTCAACAACTACCTGAACACCTGAATTTCGCACACAAAAACGCTCACCTGCTTTTCCGCGTATAAACGATCTTCCATCTGTTGCACCGTAAAAAGCAACATTACCGATGATGATATTTTCTTCCGCTTTAATCACGCCATTACGATCTGGATAGATAACTAATTGTCCACCAGAAAGCCCTTTTCCAACGTAATCATTTGCCTCACCCTCCAATCTGAAGGTAACACCCTTGGTAAGAAACGCGCCAAAACTTTGTCCGGCCGAGCCCCTAAAATCAAATTGTATGGTGTCGTTTGGCAATCCAGGGCTTCCATACACTTTGGATATTTCGTGTGAAAGCATGGCCCCAACCGAACGGTTAATATTTTCAATTTCAAAAGCACCCGTAACCTGCCCCGCTTGCTTTAATGCCGGCTGAGCCTTTGCAATAAGTTGAGTATCAAGAACCTCTTGTAAATTAAAATCCTGAGTTTGAGTTTGATAAACATCTACACCAGGTCCCGGTAATGGCTGATGTAAAACAGGACTCAGATCAATTTGTTTGAATTTTCGATTTGCCGGCAGTTCTGCAACTTTCAACTGACTGGCTTTGCCTATCATTTCATTTACCGTACGGTAACCAAGAGAAGCCATTTGTTCTCTTAGATCCATGGCTAAAAAGGTAAAGAAATTTACCACGTGATCTGCCTTACCAGAAAATAACTTACGCAATTTCACATCCTGAGTAGCTATTCCAACAGGGCACGTATTCAAATGACATTTCCTCATCATAATACAGCCTTCCACGATTAAAGCGGCGGTTGAAACCCCCCATTCTTCAGCTCCTAATAATATTGCAATTGCTAAATCTTTTCCTGTTAAAATCTTACCATCCGTTTGTAGCACGACCCGGCTTCTCAAATTATTTAGCACTAAGGTTTGATGGGCTTCGGAAAGGCCTAATTCCCAAGGTAAGCCCGCATGACGAATGGAGCTTATTGGAGACGCGCCAGTTCCTCCATCAGCACCAGAAATCAATATGGCCTCAGCTTTTGCTTTTGCGACACCCGCAGCTATGGTTCCGACTCCCGCTTCTGATACTAACTTTACATTTATTCTAGCCGAAGGGTTGGCATTTTTTAAATCATAGATTAATTGCGCTAAATCTTCGATGGAATATATATCATGATGTGGTGGCGGAGAAATTAATCCAACACCCGGAGTACTATGTCGTACACGCCCTATCCAATCATCCACTTTATGTCCTGGTAATTGCCCACCTTCTCCTGGTTTTGCTCCCTGAGCCATCTTAATTTGAATTTCAGATGCATTAGCCAAGTAGTTGCTGGTGACGCCAAATCTTCCAGAAGCCACTTGCTTAATAGCAGACCGCTCCCAATCGCCATTTTCTTTTACTTTGAATCTACTTTCGTCTTCACCGCCTTCACCACTATTACTTTTTGCCCCGATTCGGTTCATTGCAATCGCTAGCGTCGAATGAGCTTCATGAGAAATTGAACCAAACGACATAGCACCTGTTGCGAACCGTTTTAAAATTCCTTCGACTGGTTCTACTTCCTCTAATGGGATAGGGTTTTGGGTATTAAAGTTGAGCATTCCCCTTACCGTCAAAAGCTTTTCACTTTGATTATTTACCTTTTCAGTAAATTTCTTAAACAAAGAATAATCGCCTAAAGCTGTAGACTTTTGCAAAAGATGAATGTTTCCCGGGCTTAATAGATGTTGCTCGCCCTCTGGTTTCCATTGGTAAATACCATCGTGCGTGAGTATTTTTCGATCTTCGTTTCTTCGTTTGAATGCTTCGCGATGCCGAACAAGAACTTCTTCAGCTAGGCCGTCCATGTTTACCCCACCAATTCTACTTATCGAACCCTTGAAACAAGTATTTACAACTTCCTCATCCAAGCCCAAAGCTTCAAATATTTGCGCGCCCTGGTACGATTGGAGAGTACTAATTCCCATCTTTGATAGGATTTTCAAAAGCCCATAACCAATAGCTGTTTCGTAATTTTTGAGCAATTGCTCAATGGTTTTTATTTCAGGAAAATTCCCTTTTTTAAATAAGTCAATTAGGCTCTCTTGTGCCATATAAGGATTGACCGCACTGGCACCGTATCCAATAATGGTCGCGAAGTGATGCGTTTCCCACACATCGCCCGCTTCAACTATTAAACTTGTTCTGTTCCTAATTCTTTTATTGATTAAATGATGCTGAACCGCACCTGTTGAAATCAGGGAAGGAATGGGAGCCCGTTCATTTGAAATTCTCTTGTCTGAAAGAATGAGTAATTGTACTCCTGAGTTCACTGCGTCTTCTGCCTGTGAGCATATTTTTTCCAGACTTTCACTAAGCCTGCCATCAGCACCGTCCGCAATAAACGTACAATCTATCACTTGAGCACTGTATCCCAACTGTTGCAAGTTAAGTGCCTTAGCAATACTTGAATTTTTCAATACTGGCTGCGAAATATGAATTTGCCGGATATGATCAGGAGCTTCCTCTAATATATTCGGACTATGTCCAATTTTAGTAAAAAGTGACATCACCATTCTCTCTCTAATAGGATCGATGGGTGGGTTACTTACTTGCGCAAACAACTGCTTAAAGTAAGATGAAATGTGCTGGCTTTTCTGGGAAAGAAAAGAATGAGGGATATCCATACCCATAGAACCGATTGGTTCAGTAGCTTTTTCTACCATCGGGAGGAGTATAGCCTTTAGATCTTCTCTGCTATATCCATAGGCTTGTTGCCTATATAAAATAGTATCTTTATCAATAAAAGTATCTAATTCTTCGAGGGCAGGAAGCAAACGAAGTTTTGCACGGTATTTATTTATCCATTCATCATAAGGCTTTTGATCACAAATCTCGGATTTAATCTGATCATCGTATTTTACCACCCCCTGTTCTAAATCTGCAATAAGAATTTTCCCCGGCTGCATTCTCCCTTTCTCGATGATGATTGAAGGATCTATTTTCAGCGCCCCTACTTCAGACGAAATGACCAATCTACCGGTAGAAGTTATACAATACCGTGCAGGACGGAGGCCATTTCTATCCAGAGTGGCTCCTATTTCTTTTCCATTTGTAAACACCAATGCGGCTGGGCCATCCCATGGTTCCATTATAGCAGAATGGTACTTATAGAAAGCCTTTCTCTTGGTATCCATCAGTTTGTTATTTTGCCAAGCTTCAGGCACCAACATCATCATCACATGAGCTAATGAGCGACCAGAAACAGTTAGCACCTCTACCAATGAATCTAAATTTGCGCTATCAGAATGGTTTTTATCCGTAATGGGCAGTAATCGCTTCATTTCCTCCTCCGTAAAATGAGGTGAATACATGACCGTTTCTTTCGATTTCATTTTATTCATATTACCTCTAATGGTATTGATTTCACCATTATGGGCAAGGTATCTGAACGGTTGAGCCAGCTTCCAATTTGGAAAGGTATTGGTACTAAATCGGGAATGAACTAAGGCCAATGCCGTAACTACTGCCGGGTTTTGAAGATCTCTATAAAATGGTTTAAGTTGATCTGTTCTTAGTTGACCTTTATAGATTACTGTGCGAGAAGATAAGCTCGTCACATAAAAATCGCCATTATTTCCAACCGTATTATGACCAATATAATGAGTGGTATAATTTCTCAACACAAATAATTTTCGCTCCAAATCATCGTTTGAAAGCGATTCGTCTGAATGGCGAAGAAAAATCTGCTCGATGTTTGGTTCCACTAAGGCAGCGGTAGATCCAGGGACTGAGCTGTTCACCGGTACGGTACGGTACCCTAGCAACTCAAACCCCATTTCCATTAAATGCTTGTTTAAAATTCTCCTGCACTCTTCACGAACCATAGGATTACGTGGAAAAAACAACATTCCCACTCCATAAGACCCTGCTTCAGGAAGTGTAACACCCATTCGGTCCATTTCCGATGCATAGAACTCGTGAGGTATTTGTATCAAAATGCCTGCCCCATCTCCGGATTTTGGATCGGCCCCTCTTCCTCCTCTATGCTCCATTCGTTCGAGCATGGTTATCGCATCAGTCAATACATCATGCGATTTTCTTCCCTTTATATCTGCTATACAACCAATTCCACATGCATCTTTTTCCATTTCTGGCAAATACATTCCTTCTGCTATTTTTCCATTCATCTCTACACGAAAATTTTTAATCGAACATCGAATATAATAAAATAAATTGAATGTTTTTTTGCGAAAAATGCTATATCAGCATCATTATGTTAACATATTATCAATATAATAATGATTTTATTGATAATTATATAATTTAAAATAATGCAATAGGCACAAATTATCATTATTGAAAAAAATCAATCAATTTTCATTTTTTGCAAAAGTGGTATCCGACTAAAAATTAGTCAATTTGGAATTATTATTGGATAAATTTCAACACATCGCCAGGTTGAGTAATAATGTGAAAAATAGGATCTGTTGAATTTATTTCAATCGTTTTACCATTCAACAACAGATGTTTCAAATTTTTAGGCAATTTGATTGATAGTTCTCGCCCTTTTTCTGAAATGATTGAAATACTTTCAATGGATGATTCTCTTAATTTGGAAGACACCAAAAAAGCGCCCTGAGCTCGAAGAGATTGAAAAGAAGCATCGGACCAACTAGATGGAATCGCTGGGAAAACTTCTATAAATCCACTGTGGCTCTGTAACAGCATTTCTTGAATTCCTGAAGCAAACGCAAAATTTCCTTCTAAAGTAAAGGGGCGGTAGGTCATGGTAGATTTCCCGGAATTTGATTGGTCTCCATTGGCGTGAAAGGTATTTTTCAAACAAAAAGAAGAGGCAAAATCGGTTAATGCTTGTGCTGCTCCTTGTCCGTCATGGGCCCTCGCCTTTAAATTTGCTAACCAACTATAACTATAACCCGTCCAGTAGTCGGGGCCAAGTTCATCTAACCGATGAAGCGTTTGTCGGATCACCTCTTGATCAGCGTCACCATTATTCCAATCAATCAATCCAAGAGGATGAATAGACATGGCATGAGCAAAGTGGCGATGTGACTCGTTGTAGGGATGCCCAGGTGCAATTTCTAAACCTCCAGCATCATCCAGGGCAAATTCATCCATTTCAGACTCTAGCTGCTTATATTTATTGGCCAATTCATGTTCCCCTAAATATTCGGACATTTCGGCCGCTGCAGAAAAGACAAAACGTATAAGCGCTAAATCGTGATTGGTTGTATTTAGATACCATGCTTCTAGGCTGTTGTTGTGCATTTCTGGACTAGAGCTGATGGGAAGTTTTCGAACCCCATCATCTGAAATCTCTGTCACCATTTCTAGGTGCTGAGCAACTTCTTTCAAATATGGATAGGCCCGTTCTTTTAAGAATTGATCATCTGCTGAATATTTCCATTGCAAATAAAAATGCTGACTCAGCCACGCAGAAACAGTAGGAGACAAGGAATATTGAATCCAACCCCCCATCGGTTCACCCGATAAAGTAGTGACTCCTGGAACATTGAGGCCATCGTTATTGAAGTAGGCTTTGGTATATTTCTTATTTGTATCCCTTTGGCTCCATAACGTATTTAAATAACCCATAGCTTCCGGCAAGTGATTTGCAGAATACGCTGGCCAGTAGCTCAACTGGGTATTTAAGTCGTGATGGTAGTCTCCTTTCCAAGGGGGTAATTTTCCATTATCCGCGGTCCAAACCGCCTGAAGAGAAATAGGATAACCCTCTTCTCGCGCTACAGATCCAAATTTGTATAATTCATTATAGTATTGTTTTTCTAACAAGGAATCAGGGATTGAAACAACGGATTTATTCCAATACTCTTTCCACCATTTTTTATGCATTTCCCAATGCGCATCAAACCCTATTTTAAGGAACTCCATTGACAAATTAGTCGCATTCTCTTGATTGGCAGAAGTAGTAATAACCCAATTTCCCTCCAGCACCTTTCCTTTACGTTGCCAATGAACAGACACCTCGTAATAAAAATCACCCCATCCTTTTTGGTGGTACACAATCCCATTTTCAGAGGTTGTTACCTTCCCGACTTGATACCCCAAACGCAATAAGTTGGCTCCATCAACCACTTCGTTTTGAGCTGTTGTACCTTCGTTTCCGTATTCGGGTGGGATTAAAACTGGAATAAAGTTTTCTGAAACATTCTCAAAACGAAACCAACCGACTGGCTCTGTTGCTTGTACAAATGTTTGGAGACTAGTGCCGTTTTCCCAAGTAACTGTAGACGTTGCTTCTTGAAGATATAAGTGCACATTGGCAACACTTCCAAAACTAGATATATCAAATTGCAATGCAGCTCCAGGTATTTTGGTTGGTCCAGGATTGCGATCGTAGGGATGGTCGAATTCTTTTTGAACAGGAAAATAATCTCCTTTTTCTACCTGTTCTTGAACCCATTTAAAACTGAAGTTTTCGTTGAACATATTTTCCATGGGCCTTAAATCCCAAAGATCTACTCTGTCTAAGGACATTCTTAAACTCGAATCCTTTTGCCAAACCAATGCTCCGACGGTGCCATTTCCTAAGGGAATTGCTTCGTCCCATGAAGTGGCTAGTTCGGAAAAATTCAAATCATGAAAAGTAGAATTGAAATTTGGACTTTTTGTACAAGAGAGTAAGAATAGGCATAAAAACACATAAATTATCCTCATGGTATGTATATAGCTTTAGGTTTATACTCCTGGCAATATGCTTAATTATACCTTTTCC
>JAHEMU010000448.1 GCA_024643485.1 Cytophagales bacterium | reverse complement strand
AAACGGGTAGTTGTAGGATTATCGGGGGGTGTTGACTCCAGTCTAGCGGCATATTTGCTAAAAGAGCAAGGATATGAGGTCATCGGAATTTTTATGCGCAATTGGCATGATGATTCAGTCATACTTAATGACGAATGCCCATGGATCGACGACAGCAATGACGCTATGTTGGTAGCGGAAAAATTGGGAATTCCTTTTAAAGTTCTCGACTTGAGTGATATCTACAAACAACGTATCGTTGATTATATGTTTGAAGAGTATGAAAATGGGAGAACTCCTAATCCTGATATTTTATGCAATAGAGAAATTAAATTTGATGTTTTTCTAGAGGCGGCACTTAAATTAAAGGCCGACTTTGTAGCCACCGGGCACTACTGCAGAAAGGATGAAATGGAAATCAACGGAAAGCCAGTTTATCAGCTAAAAGCAGGAAAGGACAACAACAAGGATCAAAGTTACTTTTTATGTCAGCTCAACCAATTTCAATTATCAAAAGCTCTTTTCCCAATAGGGCATTTAGATAAGCCTGAAGTACGGGCCATCGCAAAAGAACAGGGATTTATTACTGCCGAAAAAAAGGATAGCCAGGGGTTATGTTTTATTGGAAAAGTACATTTACCGGAGTTTTTACAGCAACAACTCAAACCAAAAAAAGGAAAGGTAATTAAAGTAGAACCGGTCGCCGAAATTTATTCTCAGGATCATTCTGATTTACACGCATTTGAGTATTCTCCAGAAGATGGCGCTGTGATAGGTGAACATTCGGGAGCACATTACTACACGGTTGGTCAGCGGAAAGGGTTAAATATAGGTGGGTTTCCAGAACCTTTATTTGTCATTGGAACAGACACCATCACCAACACCATTTATATGGGAATGGGCGACCATCATCCTGGACTTCTACGGCAAGCACTGCTCGTAGCACCAAAGGACATTCACTGGATTCGTGAGGATTTGGCCCTAAAGCAGGGAGAATCAGCCACCTACAGTGCCCGAATCCGATACCGACAACCTTTACAAAAATGCACATTAACGATGACCAACACCGGTTTAGAGGTGAGATTTGCCCATGCACAAAAAGCGGTCGCTCCTGGTCAATTTGTCGCTTGGTATCAAGACGATGAATTAATTGGCAGTGGCGTTATTGGTCAATAATACCCTTAAAAATTTTTAAACCTGTTATTCTTGTTTCAAGGCATTTACTGCAGCTTCCAATTGAGGGTCATTCCCTTTTGACAATTCCCAAGGATAATTTTTAACCATGATTTCTGGCACGGTTTGGTTATTTTCCATCCACTCGCCCTTGCTATTCTTCGCACTTACAGGCACAGCGCCCCACAGCACCGTACCGTTTTGAAGCATTTCCCAACCTGCGAAGCTACAAGTTCCAGGCACCGGCATGCCAATCAGTTTACCAATCCCCAACTCTTGATACCCGCAAGCGAAACAATGTCCGTCGCTATAATTTGCCTCATTCACCATGGCAACTGTCGGTTTAGTCCATCGGAATCCGGGTTCGTAACCTACTGCACGTTGTTCCGTCGCGTATTCAATGTATTTAGAGCCTGTAAAAAACATGGCTAAATCAGAGACCAAATCACCACCACCATTAAAACGTGTATCGACAACAATCCCATCAGCATCGTGGTATTTCCCCATCACTTGCTCATAGGTTGTTCTATACGGCCCATCGCTCATGGAAGGTATATGCACATACCCTAATTTCCCATCAGAAAGTCTGCTTACTTCTTCTGCATTCTTTTTTACCCAACGTTTATATAATAATTGTCGCTCCTCACCCAAACTGATTGGCTTTAAAGAAAACCTTTTTGGTTGAGATAAATCAGCGTTCGTTACTTGAATAGAAACCCATGTATTTTCCAACCTATTCAAATAAAACGCAACGTCGATCGATTCGTCTAACGAAACCCCATTTAAATGGGTAATGATCATCCCTGGTTGTATAGAAATATTATCTTTATCTAAAGGGCCTCCTTCCAACACTTCTGTTACTTTCAGCCCTTTCCCAGTGTAGGAATAATCGTAGAATACACCCAAAGAAGCAGTTTTATCAGCACCATCCATGCTACCCCTAAACCTTGCTCCACTATGTGAAACATTCAATTCACCTAACATTTCAGAAAGCATTTCCGAGAATTCGTAATCTGTGCCAATATGGGGAAGAA
>JAHEMU010000113.1 GCA_024643485.1 Cytophagales bacterium | reverse complement strand
CATCCACAAAAGGCTCTTCAGCTTGACCTTGAGCTACAGCGACAATCCGGTCATTCGCTTTTAATAACTTTGATTTAAAAGCGGGGCCACCGGGTAAAATAGCGGCTACTTTGGTATAATCATTTTCGGTAATAAGACTTGCACCAATACCTTCTAGAGACAGGCTCATGGCTTGTAAAAATCGCTCTGAGGTTGAAGGTGAAAAGTAATTAGTATGAGGATCAAAAGATTCTGCCACTTCATTTAGGTAAAATTGAAGAACATCACCACCTCTCAATTGGTGTGTAGATTTCTCCAAACGAGAATACCTTTCGGTTATGATTTTATTTATCTCTTCAGTGGGTTTATTTGAAAGTTTTAAATTTAGGTATTGGCTTTTCACCATTTTCCTCCAAACATCATTCATTTCCGATTCTGAGGAAGGCCAAGGCAATAAAGATCGATCCGTTTGATATGTTTCATTCGTTGAGAAATCGAACGTGGTATTTACCAAATGGTCTTTAACATATGCCATTCTTTCATTAAACCGGGTGTCAAATACCTTGTAAATTGCAAAAGCGGCAGTAACATCTCCTTGGTAGAGTTGATTGTCTAATTGCTTTCCATATTTATTTTTAAATATTTCAATATCAGATTGGTAAAAATATATTCTAGATTGGTCAAGGGCATCCAGATATTGATTTAAAATAACTTCAGAAAGGCTGTCACTTAGCTCCATTGAACGATAATGATAGTTTTGAAGCAAACCCACCACCGCCATAGTTTCTTTTGCGTAATGATCTTTAATAGTGAAACGAAGTGAATCCGGAACAATTTGAGCAAATAACATCCCAACAGATAAAGTGCACAGAACACCAATTAAACCTAACTTCCTCATAATGCTAATATTTTAAAATAGGTAACGAAATAAACGAATAAAAGATTTGATAAAAAAACAATAAGCAAAAAAAAGGCCACCTTTTGGTAGCCTTTATAATTCAGTTAAGGATTTAGGTTAATCCAATATTTTCTCATAATCAAATTCATCTAAAAATGCAGTCGCAAGTTCAACGCTCTGGAAGGAGTACACTTTTTTATGTCCATCAGACGCCATAATTTCAATCTTAACACTGCTCACGATACGTTTATGATCAAATTTCACTTTATTTATATCAATATGATCATAATGTTGATCCAAAGCAGCAATATTAAATTTAGTAGCTCTTATAGACCCGCAATAGCCGCAAGAATAATGTTTAATTAATTCACCATCTTCAGTTTTAGTTGGTTCTTTAACTATTTCTTCTTTAGTAACCTTCATGGTATGGAACCCACAATTGTTACATTGTAGAGCCTGTAGGTGACCTTGATATTTTTCAATTTTCACATCACCAGTTTCTTCATCCATCCAAACGTCATAGTCGATCGAAAACGCTTCCTCTTCCGCTTGCATACCTTCATCAAGGTGAACATCTTCTTCGTCTTCACTTAACAATCGCATTTTATTGCCAGTTTTAGGATTGATTCTAGGAGTGAATCTCCATTTTTTAAGTTTAGCATCTAATTTAGAAGGATAATAATATCTCATTATCAAATTAAATACATATCCAAATAAGGTACCTAACGCAAGAGACATAAACAAGCGAACACCAAACCAAACTTCATCAAAGTCTATTCCTCGTCCGTACAAGTTTACCAACATAAAAACAGTTACAGCTAAACTGTAAAAACTCCATTTTAAATGTTTAATCTCATTTTCGTTAAGGTAATCGTATTTCGCTTTAAAATCGGAAATAGTCAGCACTTTCAAATTATGCCACAAATAAATTAATATAGCGACGATTACAAAAGCCAAGGATCCCCATATCATTACTAGATGATAGGAATCCAAAAAAGCATTCATTTTAGCTTGATCCATAATAGTGTTATTGTAATTTTTGGTGTAAGTACATAAAAAATACTATAATATTCAATAGGAATGTTAATTAGTTTTCTTGAGTGTGTCCATCCTTTTATTTGAGACATACAAATTTATAACAATTTCGCAATCCACATACCTCATTTCAAAAAAATAGTCACTTATAAATATAAGTAATTTTGTTCGTTTTTAAGCAATAAGAGCACAATAGTAAAATATTTGTGCAATTTTACACACAAATATTTGCATAAATCAATTGTTTTGTTCTAATTTACATCATAATAATTTTTTCATCTGTGCAAAACTACACTATTATGAATCAACTTGAACACAAAAGAATCGAAAGAACGTTCAAACTTTTTGTTGATCGTCACTTTGTATCTCCCAAAAAATGTAAAAATATTCAAGAAATACAATTTTATATTAAAGAACTTACCGAACAAATTTCACACTTCAATAATAACTTTAATTACGTTCCCAATGATGCATATACATTATTAGCGGAATATAATTTTATACAAAATCAGCAAATTTACGATAATTTTAAAGCTAATTATAGCTATTCTTAATGAGTACTAAATTTAGATACGTCCCCTCCCCTATTCCGTTCAAATTCGCCTGTGTCTATATGGCATTGACGAATCAAAGTGGCCGTATGCAATATTATAAGGTATTACCGGGCGTGAAAAAGGAGAGAATTAGCAGAACTGAATTTATTTCAGCTTTCAATTCTCAGCACATTTTAGCCATGCGCCCCATTCCTATTGAAAATAACGATGCTGTTTTTCAATTAGAATTTTACGTTTAACCTTTTCTTTATCCACAAAAAAAAACAGCCACCTTTAGATGACTGTTTTCCTTTAGATTAAGATCCCTATAATTTTAATACTGACTATAGAATCTCTGTAGTTTATTTACTAGCTGATCAAATATCGGTCTTGTAAACCCGATAAACATATCCTGATCTGTTGGAGGAACAGCTTCCCTAGTATTCATAATTTGCAATTGTTCGGCTGTTAACGCGCGCTCGTCGCCATTAAAATACCCCCATTTTGTTTGCCAAATGTATTCTCCATTTAATTTTTCTGCAGAAACAACACTATTTGTATTGGCATCCAATACTTTAAAATCCATTGTTCCGTAGCTTCTCAACGTTTTTTCAAATATAAATACCTTAGCCTTTACAGTACCATATACGTTAATATTAGTATCAATTTCAACTTCTGCATAATTGAACATATTCATTCCATTATCTAGTGAAGCAAATAACATTGGTTGATCAGATCCGTTACCTTTTCCTTTACCATTATTATCCTTGTCCTTAGAATCGTCTCCTTTGTTTTCTTTAGAGTCTTTCACCTCTACCATGTATGAACTTCCATCGCAGCCACCTAGTACATCACCGTGTTCTAAATGAGCACTTAAGGCATTCGCTGAGATTTCCAACGATTGAGTTTTACCGCTCGCACCAGTAGAGTGACATACTCTAACTTTTACTTTAGATAGATCTGTATTACATGCAAAAATAGCATCACCATGCTTCAAATGCCCACCCAAAGCAGATTCCGGCACTTTTAAGTTTAAATTCGTCACACCTGCTTTATGGCATATTTGAATTTGAGTATTTCTGTCAGATTTGCCTGAATCACCTGTATTTGTCGATGAGTTTGAATTATTTCCTCCAGTACTTGTATTGGAATTATTTGAAGAAGAATTGTCTCCAGTATTCCCAGTATTCGTATTTGAGGAACTATCATTTGAAGAACTGCTGTTATTATTTGACGTATTATTAGTTGTACTACTACTATTATTTGTGTTGTTCGTAGTGTTACTTGTATTATCCGTCGTATTATTTGTTGTGTTATTGGTATTATTAGTTGTACTACTATTGTTATTGGTGTTATTGTTAGTAGTGTTACTAGTATTGTTCGTCGTATTATTAGTTGTACTACTGCTATTGTTGGTCGTGTTATTCGTAGTATTATTGGTATTATTCGTCGTATTATTAGTTGTACTACTGTTATTATTGGTAGTATTGTTATTTGTATTTACAGACGAATTGTTACCAGAAGTAAAGTTTCCAGCTAAATTTGGAGCATTTACGGTAGCTAAAACGACACTATCCTTGGAAGCCTCTATTTGCTTTTCAACTGTATATACCTCACCAATTGTAAATTCATCAAAATGCAATTGTAAAACCTGATCTGGCATCATATTCAATTGTTCTAAATCTGCAGGAGTCATAAACCGAACAAACTCGTCAACAGGATTCGTTTTAAGGTATTCATGTATTTTATCCTCCATAAAATTTGCACTTAGTTGAACACGAGCATTCGTCACTGGTATTGGAGCGATTAATACTTTTAAAGTAGCTAACCAATAAGCATCTTCCATTTTTCTGGTGACGTCCTTATAGCCATTTACAAAACCATCTGCTCGTTGGAATGCTCTATAAGCCTCTTTTCCTGCCATACGAGTGTTTTTACTCATTTCAGCCAAGCCAATTTGATAACTTTCTTCAGCTGCATTATTTCGTGCATCCGCTAGTTCATTATAATAATTTTTAGGGTTGGGTATTACTTTTAATGCACCTGGCGCACGGCGTATTTCCTCATACATGGAATTAATTCTACTGTAAGACTCCATGATTCCGGTCCATTTATTTGGATCATTTCGTGCTTGTAAATTTCGTACATTCTCTTCGTAAAATTGAAGGGAGAGCGGGTAGGAATAACTCAATGTTTCTCTTGATTTTTTATGATCAGGATTTCGACGCAATCGGTTGATAGAAAGCATAACGGATTCATAATAATTTCCTCGTCCTAAAGCCTTCTTTCCCGATGAACATGATTCAAGTATCACCATAGATGCCAAAATGGCAAAAATAGCGGTGAACTTTAAAAGGTATGGTAATCGTTTGTTCATGTTACTGTTGTTTAAATTTTAATTTAAGCTAAGCAAATTTCATCATTTTTCGAAGGATTATTTACTCCATGTACTTAAAATGATGATTTTAATAGTTTACACAGGATAACCAAATATCAGGCCAAAATGTTATCAATACCCAAGAATCAACTTTACGTTAAAGTATTACTTCAATTTCAAAAGATGCATTAGGTCTGGATTTTTATTAAATTGTGAAAGTAGCGATGGTTCCAAATTCAGTTGAATCTAAATTTAAAGTACCACCGTGCAGGAGCGCCATTTGCCTACATAAGCTAAGACCAATTCCAGATCCTTCTTTTTTGGTTGTGAAAAAAGGAATAAAGATTTGATCTCTTATTTCTTCAGCTATCCCATTTCCATTGTCTTGAATCGTAATTATTAACTTTCCATCATTTCCTTTAAAGCCTCTTAATAAAATGGAAGGGATTTTCCCTGTATGATTTGATGCTTCAATCCCATTTTTAATCAGATTAATCAAAATCCTTTCAAGCATTTCTTTATCACCTAATACCTCTAACTCATGGTCAGACAATTCATAATTTATTTTTAAATGGTCCTTTTCAACCTCACCTGAATACATTTCTATTATCATTTCAAAAAGTGATTTAACTTGTATTTGTTCAAAATGCGGTAGGGGTATTTTAGTGAGTTCTCTATATGTATTTGTGAATTTTAATAAACCTTCAGATCTGTTCTTAATAGCCTCAAGGCCAATCTGTACTCGATTATTCCAATCAGTAGCACTAGAATCCATATATAATAAGGTGTCTGATAATGACGAAATTGGAGTTACAGAATTCATAATCTCATGAGTAAGCACTCTGATTAATTTTTGCCATGAATCCCACTCATTTCTATCTAATTCCTGCCTAATATCCTGAATTGTAATTAATCGGATAATTCCTGTGTTCGTTTTTATAGCAGATGCATGCAGGCTTAATTGTCTGATTCGCCTATTAAATTCCATTTTCAGCAACTTCACTTCACCTGCTTTTATCTCTGTCAGGATTTGAGCCAATCCTTTATTACGCCTTTCTATGGATTGAATTGAATTTACTACTTTTTGATTGGTAATCGTCAGAAATGCATCGTTTACCATGGTAATTTCTTGTTTATCAGTGATCACAATAATTCCAACATTCATCTGTTTTATGAGCATGGAAAGAAATTGATGTTCTTCTTCTTTAGCCAGACTTATGTCTCTGAATTTTTGTGTAATAAGATTTAACGTTTCGTAATAAACACCCGTATTTCCTTCCTTTTTAGGATCCACCTTAAACCTTAATGTAAAATCTTCCTGCAACAAGGAGAGTAAAAAACTATTAAAATCTCCATAAAGTCTATTGAAATATCTAACTAATTCAATCCCTGCTAGCAATAAAGCAACCCCTGTGTAGGTGAGTCTTAAATAATTGGGCTGCCCCCACAAAAAATAGCAAAATAGTATACATAATGCGGTAAAAACGAATATTCTTAATAAAAGTCGTGACCAATGTCGATTCGTTATGATTTCAAATTTTATCATAATCCATATTTTTCCATCCTTCTATAAAGCGCGCCTCTTGATAGCCCTAATTCATCTGCAGCATGACTTACATTGCCTTCGCATTTTTTAAGCGCATTTTCAATTGCCCACTTTTCTAGTTCATCCAAATTAAAACCAGGCAAATTCTTTTGTGTAACATTATTCATAGTAAGCCGAAAGTCGGAACCGCTTAATTCTTTAGAGTCACATAATAATATAGCCCTTTCCATTGCATGTTGTAATTCGCGAATATTTCCAGGCCATTGATAGTTTACTAGCTCCTGAATGGTTGTTGGTGGTAAAATCAAATTTCGTTGATATTTTAGAGTATATTTTTCAAAGTAAAATTGCGCCAAGGCTGGGATGTCTTCCTTTCTTTCACGCAAAGGAGGAACGGTAATCTCGATGGTATTTAACCGATAGAATAAATCCTCACGAAATGATTTTTCTTTGACTCTTTGATCTAAATCGGCATTTGTAGCACTAATAATACGAATATCCACAGGTTTAGCATGATTATCCCCTAGTGGAACAATGGCTTTTTTTTGTACAGCAGTTAATAATTTAACTTGTTGGTTGAGGTCTATATTTCCTATTTCATCAAGAAATAAGGTTCCTCCATTTGCCGCTTCCATCCTACCCATTCGCTCTTCTTTAGCATCCGTAAACGAACCTTTCTTATGTCCAAATAGCTCTGATTCAAAAAGATTCCCCGGTAAAGACCCTAAGTCTACAGATAAGAATATTTGTGATGATCTTGAGGAAACTCGATGGATTTCTTTAGCTACTCGTTCTTTTCCCGTGCCATTTTCGCCTGTAATTAACACATTAGCATCGGTTAGAGCCACTTTTTCAATGATGGTTTTCACCTCCATCATTACTTTAGATATCCCCCAAACAAATTTTTCAGGATAATTTTCGGTTGAAAGTGTTCTTTGTTTTTTCTCTAGCTGATCCACTTTTGACTTTTCAAAGCTTAAACTGACTGCTGCTGAAACCGTCGCAAGGATTTTATCGTTATTCCATGGTTTTGTGATAAAGTCAACAGCTCCCTCTTTTAGAGTTTGAACGGCAAGGTTGATTTCTCCATAAGCAGTCATCATCACCACACTTGCTTCAGGGCTATGTTTATGTATTAAATTTAACCAATAAATACCCTCTTTGCCTGATGTATAGCCATGCTTAAAGTTCATATCCAGTAAAATCAATTGAAATTTATGATGGTTAATCTGCTCAACTATTTTAGTAGGATCCTGTACAATTTCCACCTTCGAATAGTATTGTTCCAATAGCATTTGTAGCGACAACCCTACAAACTCATCATCATCAATTATTAAAATATTAGCACTTATCTTTTTCATTTCAGAAATTAAATTAACGGATTTCATCGATATAGGCTATACTTTGTGTCCAAAAATGGACATTAACCTGTATAAAAATGGGCAGTTTATTGTTCAACAAGCGAACAAAACACTCATTTTACTTTAATTTTGATGATTTAATATTTTGGCATTTGATTGGCTTTTAAGTCATTAGAAATTTAAAGGTTAAAGCTATGAT
>JAHEMU010000447.1 GCA_024643485.1 Cytophagales bacterium | reverse complement strand
AAAGATTTAAGTGAAGCTGATTTAAAGAAATTGATTCCGATGCAACGGTTTGGTGAAGCTTCTGAAGTAGCAGAGGTGGTTAACTTTCTAGCATCACCAGCTGCTTCGTATATTACAGGTGAAGTGATTTCTATTAATGGAGGGTTGTATTCATAATCGTTCAGGAAAAGCCAAAACCACTTTATTGTGTTCATTATTTAATTATTTTTACTTTAGTGGATATGGTATGCATGCAGAGTAAATTATTTTAAATGGAAAGAGTCGTTATAACGGGTATCGGAATCTACTCATGCATTGGAAAAACCCTTTCTGAGGTTAGTGTATCACTACATAGAGGTCGCTCTGGAATTATTTTAGACCCACTTCGTAAAGAAATGGGGTACCGATCGGGTCTAACTGGAGTTGTAGAAAGGCCAGTATTGAAGGGAATTTTGGATCGAAGAGCGAGAATTATGCTACCAGAACAAGGAGAGTACGCCTATATGGCTACTATAGAAGCCTTGAAATTGGCAGGTATTGATCAAGATTACCTCGACAAAAACGAAGTAGGGATCATTTACGGAAATGACAGTTCTGCGCAACCAGTCATTGAGGCCATTGATATTATTCGCGATAAGAAAGATACCATGATGGTGGGTTCAGGCTCTGTTTTTCAGGTGTTGAATTCTACTGTAAATATGAACTTGTCCACGATTTTCAGATTGAAAGGTGTGAACTTTGGTGTGAGTGCGGCTTGTGCTAGTGGTTCCCACTCCATTGGGTTGGCGTACACGTTAATTCGTCATGGTATGCAGGAAAGTGTGATTTGTGGGGGTGCGCAGGAAACCAATATTTACTCAATGGGAAATTTTGATGCGTTGGGTGCTTTTTCTATTCGGGAAAATGATCCTGCTGCAGCATCTAGACCATTTGATAAAGATCGTGATGGGCTGATCCCCAGCGGAGGAGCTGCAACCGTTATTGTCGAAAGTTTAAAATCAGCGCAAGCACGTGGAGCAAATATTTTAGGAGAAATAATCGGATATGGATTCTCTTCAAACGGTGCACATATTTCTAACCCAAGTGTGGATGGTCCTGTTCGTTCGTTGGAAATGGCGGTTCGCGATGCTGGAATTCCGACTTCAACGATAGATTATATTAACGCCCACGCAACCTCAACACCAGGTGGCGATGCAAGTGAAGCAAAGGCCATTGATACGGTTTTTGGAAAGGATAAAACCTTGGTTAGTTCAACCAAGTCAATGACCGGACATGAATGTTGGATGGCAGGAGCAAGTGAAATAGTCTATTCATTATTAATGATGCAAGAATCATTTGTAGCACCAAATATTAATTTTGAAACTCCCGATGAAGATTCAGCAAGGCTCAATATTGCCGATAAGACTGTAAATAAAAATATTAACGTATTTTTGTCAAATTCTTTCGGTTTTGGGGGGACAAACTCCTCATTGATTGTTAAAAAGTGGAATAAATAGTGGAAATGGATAAAAAGGACATCATTGAAAAAATCAATGGTTTTTTGGTAGAAGAGTTTGAAGTAGAGGCAGAAAAGATTACACCTGAGGCCAATCTTAGAGAAACGCTTGAATTGGACAGCCTCGATTACATCGATTTAGTAGTAGTTATTGAAAGTAACTTCGGATTTAAAGTCAAACCAGAAGATTTTGTTTCTATCGCGACCTTTCAGAATTTTTACGATTATGTAAATCAACGTGTTGGGGAAAAAGTAAACCCATAAATCATGTCCGAATGGCAAGGAAAATCCAGGGGTACAAAACTTGGTTATAGCATTGTCATTTTTGTTTGTAGGAATTTCGGTGTTTTTCCTGCCTACTTTCTTCTTCGATTCATTGCCTTTTATTTTTTTCTTTTCTCCTGGGGTTCCTCAAGCGAGATCTATTTATATTTTAGAAAGCGTCAGCAGTTTGGTCGGATAAAATCGATTGTATCTCTGTACCGTAATTATTATGTATTTGCTCAAACACTGCTCGATAAGATTATCGTATTATCTGGAATCCCCAATCCATTTACGTTTGAATTTGACAAAGAAGAAAATCTTCGAGCCATTGTAGCCAACGGAAAAGGGGGTTTATTAATGAGTGCACATGTTGGAAACTGGGAAGTAGCCGGGCATTTGTTCAACCGATTGGATATAAAGGTAAGTGTGGTCATGTATGATGGCGAGCATCAGC
>JAHEMU010000112.1 GCA_024643485.1 Cytophagales bacterium | reverse complement strand
TGCGGTTAGCTCTGGATAATATGAAAGAACTAAGGCCGCTACTCCTGCAACAACGGGCGAAGCTAAGCTGGTACCATCGTTCAAACTATAACTATTAGCGGTATCTAAGGAGATAATGTTAGTACCGGGAGCAAAAAGATCTACCGCGGTTAAACCGTAATTGGAAAATGGAGCTGCAATTTCTTCATCCAATAAATGATGGGAAGCCCCTACTTCTATCCAATTTGTAGCTTTTCCTCCACCCGTATACGTATCGGTTGGGAAGTTGGTGGTCACCTCTAAATTTACTCCATCATTTCCAGAAGCGTGTATCATCAGCACTCCTTTTTCATCTGCATATTTTATAGCCTCATCTACAAATGACTTTTGGGGTGAAAAATCTTTTCCGAAACTCATATTAATGATATCCGCCCCGTTATCCACCGCGTATCGAATGGCCAAAGCCACATCTTTATCGCGCTCATCACCATCGGGTGTTGAACGTATAGCCATAATTTTTACATCAGTCGCAATTCCATCAATGCCTATTCCATTTCCTCTATTCGCAGCAATTACTCCTGCTACCGACGTACCATGATTGGCACGGGGACCTTTTACATTCGAATTTCCGTAGTTCTTGTCATTGATATCCTCAGGATTATCCCCGATAATTGATCGATAATCTTGTTCAAGGTTTAACATATAATCTAGGAAATCACTGTTCTGCTTTTTAATTAAATCAAGGTCGCTATCCACAAATCCCATTTCATACCTTTCTACTAAAAATCCCTTGGCCGCTTTTCCCTGATCCGTTTTTGGGGCCAAGCCTTCTAGATCTTTTGGCCCTTTTACCTTTACTCCGGTTTCGTTTAGTAGGATGAATTTTGCGGAATTTAATATGTTTTCGAAACGAACCAGATTTTCTTTTAATTCCAATTGGTCTTTCATTTCCTTGTCATAAAACTCCTTTGCCTTTGCATAATCGGGGGCGTTGGTATCCCCTTTTTTAACAATTCTCGCAAATTCAAAATGCTCATGAACTACATTTGCCCCAGCAGCATTCCCTATAAAATTCCATCCATTAACATCATCGATGTAACCATTTTGATCATCATCAATTCCATTACCCGCAATTTCGTTGGTGTTTATCCATTGCTTATTGGCAAAATCTGGATGACTTAAATCTACCCCTCCATCAATAACTGCCACCACCACCGTTTTTTTAGTGGATTTATTAGCCAATAACTCGTTGTATGCCTTTTCAACACTACAACCAAAAATACCATCCTTGCTTAAATCTTTATTATACCAATTCATATAAATGGCATCGAACTCTGTAGGGTCGGAAACCGTTTGAGCTCCCACCGAAAACCAAATAGTGGCCAATACGGGGAGTAATAAAAAGTTTTTCTTCATCAATTTTTAAATTTGTGTTATAAGATTCCCCTGGATTTCAGCTCCAGGTATTTATTAATGGTATTAACTGTTAATTCTTCCGGCTTTGAAAGAATACTATATATACCGTTTCTCTTCAATTCTTTTACTATTAAATGCTTTTCGAATACAAATTTTTCGCCTACTGCTTTATGAAAAATCTCTTTCACCGTTGTTGGCTTACTGTTTAGCAACTCCGCTAATTCTATGTTTTCAAAAAAGATTACCACTACCACATGACTTTTAGACAATGATTTTAGGTAGGGCAATTGGCGGTCTAGAGAAACCCGAGATTCAAAATTAGTAAATACCAATAACAAACTTCTCTGTCGGATTTTTGTTTTAACTAGCGCATATAAACGCGAAAAGTCCGTCTCTTTAAAAGCGGTTTTTTGATTATATAGCAATTCCTGAATTCGGAACATTTGATTATTCAACTTGGCTGCGGGCAATACATTGCCGATTTTATGTTGAAAGGTAATGATCCCAGCCTTATCTTCTTTTCGAATGGCGATATTGGAAATAACCAAACTCGCATTGATGGCATAATCCAACAATGTCATTCCGTTAAAAGGCATTTGCATGACCCTTCCTTTGTCTATTAAACAGTAAACTTGTTGGCTTTTTTCATCTTGAAAATTATTCACCATCAACTCTCCTTTTCGAGCGGTAGCTTTCCAGTTTATGGTGCGAACATCATCTCCTTGAACGTATTCCTTGATCTGCTCAAACTCCATTTGATGTCCCAGCCTTCTTACTTTTTTAATTCCCAATTCTGTCAATCGATTGGAAATAGCCATGAGTTCATATTTCCTCATTTGAATAAAGGAAGGATACACTGGCAGGGTAACATCATAAGAAAAAGAAAAGCGGCGAATAACAAAATTCAATGGACTTCGCGCCATTACGTTTACTGCTCCAAAATGGTACTGACCCCTTTTCACCGGGCGAAGGGTATAGTGGATGGTGTGTGTTTTTAATGAAGAAATTTTTAATTCAAAAAGGATATCTCGTCGTTGAAATTGATGCGGAATTTCATCGATAACATTTAATTTAATTTCGAATGGAAAAAGGTTCTCTAAATAAATTCGAACCGGATTTTCATCTCCATTGGAAAGTTTCTCTCCGATAAATCGATGGCCAATGATCCCTTTATTTTTTCTGAAAAGAATAACAGCATCCAAAACAGTTACCCCTACAATCAAATACAATATGATAAGAGTAATGGGGTATAACCATCCGATAAAATAGGAAAACACAAAAAGAATGATCACCGCGGTAACGGAAATATAAAATTGCTTAGTTAAATATAAATATCGAATGACCCTCATTATCTGGGAACTTCAATTTTTTTAATGGTTTGAGCAATTACCTGATCTGTAGAAATTCCCTCCATTTCTTTATCTGGAGACAAAATTAATCGATGTCTCATGGCGGGATAGGCGATGGCTTGAATATCTTCTGGGGTAACAAAATCACGCCCTTTCATCGCTGCCAATGCTTTTGAGCCGTTTAGTATAGCAATGGATGCCCGTGGAGACCCCCCCAAATACAAGGCTTCATCCGTTCGCGTAGATTGTGTGATTTGAGCGATGTATTGAATGAGCCCTTCGTCCACCAATACCTGTTTTACCAACTTTCTAAATTGATTGATGTTATCAGGAGTCAAAATAGCTTGAACTTCATTTAGAAGATTACTTATACTGCCCTGATCGTGAAGTTGAAGTAGCTTAACCTCTTGATCTAAGGATGGATAATTCACAGTAATTTTAAAAAGGAATCGGTCGAGCTGGGCTTCCGGTAATCGATAGGTGCCTTCTTGTTCTATCGGGTTCTGTGTGGCCACCACCATATAAGGGGCGTCCATAATAAAGGTCGTGCCATCCATGGTAATTTGCCGCTCTTCCATCACTTCAAATAATGCGGCCTGGGTTTTTGCTGGAGCGCGATTTATTTCATCTATTAAAATAATATTTGAAAATAAAGGCCCTTTTTTAAATTCAAAATCGCCCGATTTCATATTAAATACAGAGGTTCCCAAAATATCAGATGGCATCAAATCGGGAGTAAATTGAATTCGCGAAAAATTCGTTTGTACAATTTTTGAAATAATCCGGGCGGTTAGTGTTTTGGCTACTCCCGGTACGCCTTCCAATAAAATATGTCCATCCGAAAGCATGGCGGCAATAATTAAATCCACCATTTTTTCTTGCCCTACTAGCACTTTTGAAACTTCTGCCTTTATTTTATCAACTCCTTCTTTTAGCGGTTGAAGGTCGATTCTGTTTTGATATTCGGTTGATTCTTCCATTTTCTTTATCCTAATTTCTGATAAAATTCGTCTAACATTTTACTAAACTTCACCAATGTATTTGTATGTATTTCTGTCGATTCCTCAATTTTTCTAATTAAAACAAATAGCGCATCAATGGTGACGATATCTACGCCTGTTTTATTTTGTATTTGCTTAACTAAAAGTGAGTCCTTCGTAATACTAATATCCACAAAATATTGGGTTCTCATGATATCCTTAAAAAATTGAATGCGTTTAATCGCAACTGTTTTATTTCCTTTTTGCTCATAATAAAGGTTCCCAATAGTCTTTACAAATTGTAGGGAGTAATTGGTCGGCGGTAATACGATTGGAATCGCCCGTTGTTTTCTCCTAATTTCCAAAATAGTAAATCCGATCAGCGTAAACAGTAGGGTAAATAGAGCTAATCGCAATGGAGAACTTCCTAAAATATACCGCAATAATGTTTTGGATTCTCTTCTTCCAACTTCATAAAATTCAGTCAATATCACTCGTTCGGGTAAATAGGAAAGGACCTGCCGAACGAATAATTCATTTTGATTATGTAGCAAATAAATATTTGTAAATGCATAAGGTAAGGTGGTTACAATTAAATTGCCTTGACCTCTTTTCATTCGAATTGCTACTGGATTTCCTTTCGAATTAGTGGCGATTACACTAAACCTGCTATCATTTTCTAGTTCAAAATAGGTTAGCTGATCGTTGTTTCGCAAAACGGTTTGTCCACGTGGCTCAAAATTATGATTTGAAATTTGTATGCTTAATGTATCAGTATTGAAAAAATCACGCACGCTGTAAACGAAGGTTTGCTGAATAAAATCTGGTGATGAGCCTGTAAATTCATAGTTTAAAGATAATCCCAATGTATCTAAAAACTGACTACCAAATTCGGTGGCGTTTAATAAATACGTTTTGCCCTCATTTATATCATTCAGCATCTCGTTAAGATCAAGAATGGAGGGACTAAAAACATTGGCTACAATTACAACGCCTTCATAGTCCTGTTCCGCGCTAATTTCATTGATTGTTTTGGTGTTTACTTGTACTTCATGGAATATCCCTTCCACATATTTTGAAAAAGCAAATGTGCCATAAGGGTGCTTAGATTCACTACTAAGTATCCGCATCCAATTTACGCGCTTGGTATCCTCAGAGAATATTCCTGCTACCAGAAATAGAATGAGAATGATGGACCCTATGTATATGGACTTTTTAATTTTGTTTCTGATTTAATTGATTATAGGATTCCATTGCCGATTGAAAAGTTTGCTCATTTGCATCAAAATGACCGTACCATACATAAGTGAATTGACTGCTCAATTTTTCAAAAAATATCCTTTGGTTGACATTTTTTATCTCATACAAATATTCATCATTTGTTTTCCCTTCTGTCCATTGTATAATTTCATTATCCGAAAGAATCTTTAGAGAACGAAGGTAAACCAAGCGAATGGCCAACCGAAATTGTTGTTGTGAAACCGCCTGCTGAATGGCTTGTTCGAAATCAATGGCGTGTATGTTTTCTTCCTCCACGCTAAAATCAAGTCCTTTGGTTTTTCTGTCTGATTTAAAGAGGCCTGTTATCCTCGCTCCCAATAATTTATACAGCAAATACCCCACTACTAGCGCACTGAGAAAATAAATGAGGTTTTTTACTAATTCAGCATTATTGGCTAGCCAACTAGTTGAGTTTAACATCCTTCCCAGAAAATCCCCTATCCAACTCAGTATAGCCGATAATATCCCCGAGTTTTTAACTGGTTCAATAGGATATTGTAATGATTTATCTGAAAGGAGCTCTTCCATTTGTGTTTCAGGAATTGGTTTTACCGATACCTTCAAGGAATCTAACCCCACGGCAACCACCCTTATGGAGGAAAAAATCACTAGTAAAAGAATCGAAAAAAACTTAATACCGCTCATCATCCTCCTTGTCTCCTGTTTTAAACTGTGAGAATGCGCTTTCATCTTCTTTTATGGACGCTATTTTCTCCATCAATCCTTTTGCTTCTTTTAACTCTGTCAAATTAAAGTATTGAAAACTAATCGCAATCATGGGTATTACAGAAAGCAAAATGGAGGCAAATGTCGTAAACCCTGAAAAGATGGACATCAAGTCTATTAATGAACTTGAAATTTGACCTTCATTTGAAAATGTTTCACCTATGCTCATCATAGAAATGGGAATAGAAATAACATTTACAACTACAGAAACAATGATGGAAGTAATAAATATGATACCAAAAGTACTCCACCACTTTCCTTTAATTAGAAAGAAACACCGCTTCAAAACATCCACAAATTCATACGATTTTCTGTTTTCTAACACAAATACTGGTAGGGCTAGTGTTATTACAATCGAAAAGTAAATAAGTAAAATTGCGAAGAGAATTACCGCCAGGAAAAGTAATCCCGATACACCTACCAAGGCAGTAAAAAAGGAACCAATAAATATCACCAGCAAATATGAAATTGAAATGATAAAAACCATAAATCCGGCAGGTAGCAATATCTTTCTTACCCTCCCCCAAACTTCTTCTACCGAAATATCTTTTGATTGTTTTTCGTTATATAAATTGATATATTCTAACAAGGTTATAGTAACTAGAAAATACGCCCCTACGGTTAATACCCATACCGCTATAGAATTATAAATGAATGGCCCATTCGATTCGACTCCATTGATTAAACTGGCGAAATTGATTAAATTTTTATAAAAAAGAACCATTAATAAAGAAGCAGGTAGTGCCAATGGCAATGAAATAATAAATACCGCCTTCATCAATGGCTTAAATACCAAACGAAGAAACTCGAAAGTAGCATTAAATTTTTCCCCGAATGACCTTACTTTTTTAAGATTTACGTAGTTGTTTCGCATGTGAATTATTTAACTTATATGGGTACCAAATAAAATACCAAATGATTAAAAACAAGGAAGCTCCAATGATTCCAATTTTTAGAAAAGTAGGCATTCCAAAAAGTCTGGTAACAAAGGACTCTAAAAACCCTGCAATAATAAAAAAAGGAACTAATCCGATTATCATTTTTAATCCATCTTTAAATCCCTTTTTCAAAGAATCCATTCGCTTATATGTTCCCGGAAATAAAAAACTGTTTCCCGCCACTATTCCCGCCGCTCCCGCTAATACGATGGCTGATATCTCAATGGTACCGTGTATCCAAATGGTAAGGGCTGAATCTAAGAGCAATCCTTTCTGATAAAAAAAATATTGAAAAGATCCGAGCATGATTCCATTTTGAAACAATAAAAAGGCCGTTCCGAAAGAGAAAAAGAGGAATAGGGGCACTCCGCCAATAATTCCACCCCATAAAAAAGCGATAAAGGATACTCTAATATTGTTAATCGTAATTCCAAAAAACATTGTTTCTTGTCCTGCAGAAGCATAAACATTCATCGGTTGTCCATTTTCAATGTTATTCAGAGTCATGTCAACATATTGATCCCCCAAAACTAAACGGATAAACGTATCGTCGTTTGCGGCAGAAAGAGCTCCAATTAAACAGGAAATGAAAAACACCAAAAATGAAATCAAAACGTGTTTCCGATGTTTATAATATTGATTTGGCACTTCTTCTGTCCAAAATGTAATAAATCTCGATTTGCTCTCTTGCTTATTTTTATAGATTGCCAAATGTATTTTTGACGCCAGATGATTTAAATAACGCGTAGTATCAGTATTTGGATATTGGGTTGATGCATATGATAAATCATCCGTAATTTGGATAAAAAGATCAGCCAACACATCGGGATCCGGATTTTTTTGAACAATTAATTGCTCAAATTCCAACCATCGCTGTTGATTTGTTTTTACGAATAAAGATTGCTTCATATCTTCGGAAAAATTTTAGAAACTTCGATTTTTACTCAATCTTTATGTTTCTTGCGATTTGAAATTAACTAATTTATTTAGCCGTGCAAACTATTAAGGTCCTCACGCCACAAAATGTACAAATTGAATATGCTATTGCAAGCCTTGGCGACCGAATCCTGGCCTATATAATTGATTCGTTAATTGCCGTTGCGTACATTATTTTGCTTTTGCTTCTTTTTGGCAGTATTGCCGATCAAATTTTCAATTCTCCTCCCGGATTAGTTTCGGTGTTCTTTATACTTATTCTGCCCATTTTATTGTATCACCTTCTTTGTGAATTATATATGAATGGACAAAGTGTAGGCAAACGTCAAATGAATATACAAGTAGTTTCATTAGATGGTGGCCGGCCTACTTTGGGAGCTTACTTGATCCGTT
>JAHEMU010000446.1 GCA_024643485.1 Cytophagales bacterium | reverse complement strand
GCCAGCATTACTATCCTTCCAATTTCAACCTTTTGCGAAATTGAAGTCCAATTCTATTTACCACATAAGTTGCAACGGAGGAAGCGATGGAACCATTTTAGTTGAAATGAATGGAGGAGTTCCTCCTTATAATTTCATACTCACGAATAACAATGGATTTGAAAAAGAAACCATTAGCTCAGAACTCATTCAATTCGATCAACTCTCAGCAGGCACTTACGAATTATTTGTTACCGATAAAAACAATTGCGATGTACAACTACAAACTATTGAATTAATCCAACCTCCATTCTTACAGATTTCGCACATGGAAGTGACTCCTCCAATCTGTTTTGAAGGTTCAGATGGTAAAATTCTTGTGGAAGCAGAGGGTGGTATTCCTCCTTATACCTATCAATTATTAGATCAGAAAAATACTGGACCAATCTCTACTTTTTCTCAATTAACCTCCGGCACTTATCAAATTTCGGTCGTAGATCAATGGAATTGTAGTATAGATTTTGAAGTATTTCTTCCAGAAAATCCGCAACCACTCGATTTTGACGTTTTAGAAATTTTTCCACCAATATGTGAAGGCACTCCATCCGGGAAAGTGATTATTTTTCCAAAAAACGGAACGTTTACAGATTCCAATCAATTATACCAGTCCAGCATACCCACCCTGAATATTACGGCAGCTTCTATTGGGAATACTATAACCATTGAAGGTATCCCTTCCGGAAATCACTCCTTATTATTGGAAGACGAATATGGATGTAAAATTCAAAAAATCATTCAAATTCCTACAAAAAGGCCATTTCCTTTAGAAATATCCATTCAAAACCAGACTCCAAGCAGTTGTTTTGGTTTTTCTGATGGCTCCGCCTTACTGACTGCTACAGGAGGAGACGGGCCGTACTCTTATGAGTTAAATCGGGCGGGATTAGTAAGCAAGGGTGCGTTTTCAGACACACTTTTTCTTGGTGGTCTAAAAGGTGGAAGTCAAGCCTTTGACCTCTATATTCGAGATAGCAATTATGAAAAACTAGGTGACGCCTGCGAAGAGTTTATCAGCTTTATCATTTCTGAGCCTTCCCCAATTGAAGGTGTTCATTTTATTGAGCACCCAAGCTGTTCAGGATTACCCAACGGTTCGTTTGAAGTAATGCCGTTTGGTGGTACCGGAAACTATCGAATTGGATTTCAACAAACCATCCTTCAAGTGGAAAAAGGTGGTTCAAGTATAATTGAAGGCCTTGAATATGGGACATATTCGTATCAAATAACCGATATAAACAATTGCCCTAATTACGAATCCTTTGTGACTTTGATTGACCCCCAGCCTCTTGAAGTCACCGAAACTCAAATCATCCCAAATTATTGTGAAGATCAACAGCGGGGGGCTATTATTTTGAAAGTGCAAGGCGGAAGCGGAAAAACATCCTTTACATTAGGAAATACAAGAAATCACACCGGCATTTTCACCGCTTTAAGGCCTGGGGTTTATCAAATTTTGATTGAAGATGAACAAGGGTGTGGGAAATTAAAAGAAGTAGAAATACCACATATCAAAGCGGAATTTACGATTCTTCAATCATCTATTTCCTGTTTTGGAAACAATGATGGACAACTCCATATTCAAAAACCATCGATACAAGCACCGATCAAATATCGACTCAATAATCTCAGTTGGCAAACTTCAGGAATTTTCAATGGCCTTTCTAAAGGAAACTATGATTTATGGGCCCAGATCGATTCAAATTGCGAATTGCTTATTGGACAATATCTAATCCAGGAACCGGAACCCCTGTCTAGTAAAATCACTTCTATTATAGACTCGGGATGCGACGATATCAGTGGAATGGCGTTGTTAGAAATTGAAGGAGGAACACCCCCTTACGACTATCATACAATTGATTCCTTAGGGAATAGAGCTGGAATTAACGAATTATCACACGGCCATTACCAATTGATCATTCAAGATAAAAACAACTGCCAATATTCGAATGAAATTTACATTCCCAGAGCAACAAAACCCCTTTTCAATGTCATTACAATATCACCACCAAGTTGTGGAATTAATAACGGCAGGGTAATGATTCAACAGCCGACAGGGAATGGCTATATTTTTAAACATCAAGACATACTTTTCGAAACTGACACCATTTTCTCATTATCAAAAGGTGAAAATACAGTAATTGCCATCCATCGCACGACCAGTTGCTCCTGGCCC
>JAHEMU010000445.1 GCA_024643485.1 Cytophagales bacterium | reverse complement strand
AACCATTGTGCAACCATACACTATCGCGCTCCCCTGTATTAGAGTCACTTAATTGGCTGTGTCCATTATGCGCCAACGACATATAGCGACCGCCCATATCTGCAAATTTTTGAATATTAGATAAATCGGTTCCTATCGGATAAGCATTTTCAATACCAATCATGGCTACCTTCTTACCTGAAGCACTTATTCTGCGAACATCATCAGAAGTTAACGCCAATTCAATTTGGTCTGGAGCAATTTCTTCACAAAGTCGATGAATCGCTTCGAACTTGTCGATCGCATTGTCGTATGCTTTTTTATAACCTTCTTTCGTCAATTCACCTTGACCAGTATAAACGATCATCCATGAAACATCTAATCCACCTTCATTCATTTTTGGAAGGTTAACTTGATTGCCTAGATCGGTGGTATAATTTTGTTCTGCGGTAAAATTCTTTGTGTCAATATCGTTGTGAGTATCAAGCGTAATTACCCTTTCGTGAATACCCCGTGCTTTTTCAATGAGTTGTTCTTCCGTTAAAGGAGCCTCTTCTTCCACTTGTTCTGGTGGAGTATTTCCGCCACAAGATTGAAGTAATACTATGCCCAAAGCCAAGGACCAGTTAAGTAAATTTCTTTTCATAGTTAAGGTTTTTGAATTATGATTACAATATACACGGTTCATAGCAAAAATTCTTACCGCTCTTATAAAAATCCAATTAATGTAACCTTCCTTATAAAATAAAAAGGATAATTAATTGAAAGGTTATTTCAATTTGAACTATTGGATCAAATTAGTCTAGAAGGTTGGTTATTTCTTTACTCATTGGGGAAACTTTACTTTCGAAATGTTGTACTAATTTTCCATTCTCATCAATTAAGAATTTATTGAAATTCCAACTCACTTTATAATCTCCTACCCCATTTAAAGATTTAGAAGTTAACCATTTATATATTTCATGTTGGTCATTGCCTTTTACATCGATTTTAGTTGTCATTGGAAAACTCACCCCATAAGTGGAGGAGCAAAATTCCTGAATAAGGCTTTCACTTCCTGGCTCTTGTCCTAAAAACTGATTACATGGAAATCCTACCACCACGAGTTTGTCGCTATATAATTTATACAACTCTTCTAATTCTTTATACTGCGGAGTAAAACCACATTTGGAAGCCACGTTTACAACCAGAATTTTTTTTCCTTTAAACTGGCTAAAGTCGATTGTTTCGTTACTGTTTAGTGCGTTAATTTTAAATTGATGCATATTGCTTTCCGTTTTAACATTAAATAAAAGGGGAACTAGAAAAATGATTAGGTACTTCATGATCGCAAAATTTGAAGGGTTAAATTAGAAATAGTTTTACCATTAAAACAAGTTTTTTGCAATTCTGTTCAAATGTCAGTTGTTTCTTATCTGTGTTCGGTTATTTTTGCGACGAATCCATAATTTAATTCATGAGCAAAGAAGTAAGTCAACGTCGTCATTTTCTAAAACAGGCTAGTATTGTCACCATCGGGTTTATTGGGCTATCCCGTTGTAACGTCAGTTTATCAGACCAAAAAATAGAGGGAGTGAAAGCGCCTCATATTGGTCCATTATTGCCTGATCCAAATCAATATATGGAACTTCCTGAAGGATTTTCTTACCGGATTATATCTACTGCCGGTGATATGATGGACGATGGCCTTTTTGTGCCTGGAATGCCAGATGGGATGGGGGTATTTCCAATTGATGACCATAGAATGATTATCATCCGAAATCACGAAAACAGCCCAGGATACCCTGAAAGAGGGGCATTTGGACTTAACTATGAAAAATTAGAGGAATTTGGAAGTGAAAATTTATTCGATGCTGGAAGTCTTGAAAAGCCTGGTTTAGGGGGAACTTCAACGCTCGTTTATAATGAACAAACCGGAAAAGTAGAGAAATGTTACCTCAGTTTAGCAGGAACATTTCGTAATTGTGCAGGTGGTGTAGCTCCTTGGGGATCCTGGTTAACCTGTGAAGAGGATGTTACTATTGCGGACGGTGTAATTGAAAAAAATCACGGTTATTTATTTGAAGTACCTGCATCAGAAAATATACAAGTAGCTGCTCCGGTTCCATTAAAAGCGATGGGGAGATTTTATAGGGAAGCCGTTTGTGTTGACCCGGAGACAAGTATCGTCTATCAAACCGAAGACCGTGGTGACGGAATTTTTTATCGGTTTATTCCTAATGTAAAAGAGAAGTTAGCGGAA
>JAHEMU010000111.1 GCA_024643485.1 Cytophagales bacterium | reverse complement strand
GCCTACTTGAATCCCTAAGTAGATTACTAGCGCCTCTGTTATAAACTTTCAACGGCAGATAAAGCACTGTCAACGGCTTCAAAAAACAAGGGCAATCTACCGTTATCCACCCCGGCATAGCGTATATTACTATTAGGTATAAGTCTATTTGCATCATTAAATAAATATCCCACTTCCGGAATTGGCATAGCATGTCCCATTACTTTGATCTGAACTTCTAAAACCAACGATTCAATATCCGTATGGAAATATTCACTGATATAACTAATGGTTTGATCGGCAATTATTGCGGCATTCGATTCAACATTTATAAGGTCCTTTCTAGACTCAGCAGGTAAACAATAATACGCGGTAAATACACGAATATTTGACCTCTCTGTTTGTGAGTCACTATCGATAAAACCCATGAAGGTCGTGTCATCCACTACCATCTCATTTTGCCAAAATCCAAGATCATTTAGCTCGTTTCTAATAATAATATTTACCACCATCCAAGGAGCCTGCTGATGTTTAAACAACTTTGAATGATCCGGATGAATATGGCGGAGGGTATGTTTATTTGCCGCATAAATTGCTTTATTCGCCTGTATTTGGTATCTCCTTTTATTTGGATAATCCAACACTCCCAATAAAACTCCTCGTGCATTCTCTTCCATTGAAATTACCATCTGAGAGGTCTTTCTCTCTTCTTCTTTCAATTTCGAATTAAAGTGATTGACGAAATAGGAATTCCCTTCAGGCGGCGAAAACAACTCTACCACTTTTCGATAATAAGGCCGACATGCATAATAATGAATTCCAGCTAAAGCTGAAACTTGTTCCATTCCCGCTCCATAATCGTCCTTCATCTGGTAATCCAAGGCTATTTTCATTTCCTCACTTACCCCTATTTCATCATTTAAAAAGGTATAAAAGCTTAACTCATTCAAATAATGTAACGATGAATCAATTTTTGGAGTAGGCATTGGCATCATCCCTTCATACGAAGCCATCAACTCAATAAATTTATTTTTTTGTTGGGAAGGTGGAAATAACTCTTCAGAATACATTCCCTTATAAAAGGATCTCCCTTTTCTGTTTCCAGTAATAATATGTTTACGCTCTTTGAATGACCACTGTTTAGTCCAAGGTTGAAAATAGATCAGTCCGCTTTGTTCTAAAAACTTCAGCGTCGATTCTCCATAATAATCAGGATAGGCTAGCTCATAATGAGCTCCTTGAGAAAAATATACCTCTCCATAATTTTTGCTTGATGAAGTGCCACCTAAAGAGGCCGACAATTCCAATACTAGCGGTTTAAACCCTTTTAATTTTACTGCATTCGCAGCCACCAACCCTGCAATCCCTCCTCCTATTATCGCAACTTCAGTATCTCGAATAGCATGCTCAATTTCGTATTCAGGCAGCCCCTTAAGCATGGAGTGACCTATGGTATAGTCTGAGTCAACAATTACCTTATAGTTTAAAGACCGACTCTTCCAGGCACAACCTGTTAAAAGGATTGGAAGACTAATCAACCCCGAACGGAGAATAAATTCACGTCTATTCATTATTAAGCATTATTTCTTTAAGCCCAGGGTTTTTTGGCCCCGTTTTCCATATTATTCCGTCCAATATATAATGTGTTATCTGGGGTACTACCAAAATAGACATGGCCAGTCCTACTACCAAGGGGTTTGAGAATTGATCGACGGTATAGGTAATTATATTACTAAAGAAATCTTCATGATCTCTATACACCAACATATCCCATAAGTACTCCTCAAAAAAACCTATCACAATCACTGCCCCCACCATCCACACCATTTTATTTTTGGTAATATAAGGAGTACCTCTTCTTTGGAAACTTCTTTTCCGAATAAAAGTAAATATCAATATATAATATGGGATTCCATGGGCAATTACATTTGTTAAGGTGAATGCTAAATCTGAGTTAAAATAAACAATACCAATATACCAGTTTAACGCGGTAGTTATAATCCATAACTGTTTTGGAAGCTTTGATATCTTAGATTTTTGTTGTCGAATGACATCCTCAATAAGCCAACAAATAATTATGGAAAAGTAAATGAACGAAAAGCTGAATTTAATTGATGATGGGTCGAAGGATTTAAGAAAAGCACCTACCGTATAAAAATCTCCATCTATGAACCAACTGAATTGTCTTGACTCCTGTAAATGCCAAAACAACACAGGGACAAGCATAGAAAAATAAATAATAAAGTTATCAGGGATGAATTTACGCTGAAAATCATGACCCTTTGCCTTGTATAATCTCAAAAATCCATACTGTTGTTTGATGAAATGGTACAGCGCCAAATAAGCTAAAACTCTCCAGAAATAAACAATACTCAGTTGACTGATGCCAAAAAACACAATAAAAGCCATAATGGGAATTAACCATAAACTTTTATAATGCATGGATCGATCGATTGGACTAAAATACGATCGAAATAGGGTTGACCAAACGTGTCCAACATCGATACCAATGACAATTAACACCCATAACATCAATGGAATTTCACTTTGCAACCAATTTGATGGCAATAAAAAACAAACGCACCAAGTAACCCATACAGGCAGGAATAACCCACCCAAATCCATTCCCTTAGAAAATAACCAGCGTATTTGCATTAACACATTATTTTCATCCAAAATAAGGAAAACCTATAAGGTATTAATTAAGGAATAAAGAAAACTTCCCGAAAGTTACTGAATTAAGCCTCCCATTTTCCCTTAATGAGTTTAAAGGAACCATTTCCTGAAACTATATATCCATAATCATAACAAAAATATTTTCTTTCACCTTTTTCTGATTCTTGTACCTGAGTGTGGAAGCCAAAATCAAAGCCTAAGTTTTTTAAATCATGGAAGCTAATTTCACTGTTGTACTCTGGATCTAAATCGCGGAGAATTTTTCTATTATTATTTAAAATATAGTTAACCTGTTTCACCCACCTTTGATTTTGAGTTTTGTTTTGGTTATGGTAGGCATTTCTACAATGGCTGTCACAGAATTTCTTATCTGTGCGGCCTACTAAATTATCTCCACAGTAATAACAATGCATAATCAAGTAATTTAAATGTTTATTTTTTAATATTAATTGTAATTATAATCATTTATATATAATTTTAAAAACAATTTATATTATTTTAATTATACTATTATGAACAACTTAAGAAATCATGTACAATTAATGGGGTATTTAGGAACAGATCCTGAAGTAAAGACCTTTGAAAGTGGGAAGAAGAAAACTAGTTTCCGCTTAGCTACCAACGAGCGTTTCAAGAACACGGAAGGTGAAATGGTAGATGACACCCAGTGGCACAACATTTCCGCCTGGGGTAAGTTGGGTGAAATTATGTCTCTACATTTAAAAAAAGGAACTGAGGTAATTATTTCAGGTAAAATAAGTTACAGTAATTACAAGGATAGTACGGGAAATGTCAAATATGTGACAGAGATAAAATCTGATTCCATGGAAATCATCACAAAAAAGTCGGCTAAGTCGGCCAATTAGATGTAAGAATCTCTAAATAGATTGAGATCATTTTTGAATGTATAATTGCGAGCGTGAAATTCACAAATACATTTAAATAAAATACATGCTGAGAGTTATTAGGATATCCTATCGACAAAATTGCCCCTTTAGAGTTTAATTAAACACTAAAGTAGAGTAGTTTTTGGAAGAATAAGAATTAAGTATTAATTAGCGGAACATGAAAATTCGCATAATTATAATTCTTTTACTTTTGAACCTGTTCATGGTAAGTTCGTGCAGTGTCTTTGACGGGCGGACGGTAACAGTAAGAAAGCCGGTTAAGCGACATGCACCTTACGATCCAAAGAAGAACAAACGTACCCCTAGGTTAAAGGTGGTAAAAATGAAAGGGTAGGAAAAATAAATAACTCACAAAAAAAGGGTGACTCGAAAGACACCCTTTTTTTTATTATCTAAAGCTAAAGGCAATTAGTATTACCTTTCCTTAATTACACTTTGATTTCCACATCAACACCTGAAGGAAGTTCCAATTTCATAAGTGCATCTACGGTTTTAGTGCTATTTGAATAAATATCCACTAATCTTTTGTAGGTACACAATTGAAATTGTTCACGAGATTTTTTGTTCACGTGAGGTGAACGAAGAACTGTGAATTTTTCCTTAACAGTAGGCAACGGAATAGGTCCATTAACAATGGCACCAGTCGTTTTTACTGCTCTGACGATTTTTTCAGAGGATTTGTCAACGAGATTATGATCGTATGACTTTAATTTGATTCTTATTTTTTGATTCATGATCTTATCCGTTTATCTAACTTAACCCTTAGCATCATTAATAACTTTCTCAGCAAGGTTTTTAGGAACCGGTGCGTAATGTGCAAAAGTTAAAGAAGCTGCTGCTCTACCAGATGTAATTGTTCTAAGGTCGGTAACATAACCGAACAACTCAGACAAAGGAACATCTGCTTTAATAACTTGTGCACCACCTTTGGTGTCCATACCCTTCATAATACCTCTTCTTTTGTTAAGGTCACCGGTTACAGAACCTGTGTACTCTTCAGGAGATACTACTTCAACAGCCATTACTGGTTCAAGAAGTTGAGGCCCTGCCTTTTTACCAGCTTCTCTAAAGCCCATTCTAGCTGCTAGTTCGAAAGAAAGCGAATCGGAGTCAACGTCGTGGAAAGAACCGTGGTACAATCTCACATACATTGAGTCTACGTTATAACCAGCCAAAGGACCGTTATTCATCGCTTCTCTAAACCCTTTTTCAATTGCAGGAATGAATTCACGAGGAATAGCACCACCTACGATTTGGTTATCGAATTTCAATCCAGCAATTCCATCTTCACGTGGTCCTATTTCGAACACGATATCAGCGAATTTACCACGACCACCAGACTGTTTCTTATAAACCTCTTTATGATCAATAAATTGAGTAAGGGCTTCTTTATAAGCAACCTCAGGGGCACCCTGATTGATTTCTACTTTAAATTCTCTTCTCAAACGATCGATAATGATTTCAAGGTGAAGTTCACCCATTCCTCTAAGGATAGTTTGACCAGTTTCCTGATTAGTTGACACAGTTAAAGTTGGATCTTCTTCGACTAATTTAGAAATAGCCATACCCAATTTATCAACGTCAGCTTGTTTTTTAGGCTCGATTGCGTAACCGATAACTGGTTCAGGGAAAGACATAGATTCAAGAACAATTTCTTTTCCTTGAGCAACAAGAGTATCTCCTGTTTTGATATCTTTAAAACCTACACCGGCACAAATATCACCAGCTTCTACTTTATCGATAGGATTTTGTTTGTTTGAGTGCATTTGCATCAAACGAGAAATACGTTCTTTTTTCTCAGTTCTCATATTGAATACATAAGAACCGGCATCTAACGTACCAGAGTAAACTCTGAAGAAACACAATCTACCAACAAACGGGTCAGTTGCGATTTTAAACGCTAGCGCAGAAAAAGGAGCTGTGTTATCTGGATCACGAGTTTCTTTTGCCTCAGTGTTTGGATTGATACCTTCAACAGGAGGTAGATCCATTGGAGAAGGTAAGTATGAACATACCGCATCCAACATCGCCTGAACACCTTTATTTTTAAATGCAGAACCACAAAGTACAGGAGAGAACGACATATCGATCACCGCCTTACGGATTGCTGCCATCATTTCTTCTTTAGTAATTGAATTAGGATCTTCGAAGAATTTCTCCAACAAAGCATCATCATATTCAGCCACTGATTCTACCAATTTTTGTCTCCACTCATCAACAGTTTCAACTAAATCAGCAGGGATATCAACTATTTTATAAGTCATACCCATATCCTCATCATTCCAGATAATTGCCTTATTAGTAATAAGGTCAACTACTCCTTTGAATGTATCTTCAGCTCCAATTGGCACTTGAAGAGGAACAGGATTAGCGCCCAGTTTATCGCGAATTTCGTTAACAACGTTAAAGAAATCAGCACCTGCGCGGTCCATTTTGTTCACAAAACAAATACGTGGAACTTTATATTTATCAGCTTGACGCCAAACAGTTTCAGATTGAGGTTCAACACCAGATACTGCACAGAAAAGTGCAACCGCTCCATCAAGTACACGTAAAGAACGCTCTACCTCAACGGTAAAGTCAACGTGACCAGGAGTGTCAATGATGTTAATTTTATAATCTTCGGTTTTATCAAAAACCTGACCTTGCTCCGTTGGATATTTCCAGAAAGTAGTAGTTGCAGCAGAAGTAATTGTAATACCTCTTTCTTGCTCCTGCTCCATCCAGTCCATTGTAGCTGCACCATCGTGAACCTCACCGATTTTATGACTCAAACCAGTATAGTACAATACTCTTTCAGTAGTTGTAGTTTTACCAGCATCGATGTGGGCCATGATGCCTATATTTCTTAATTTACTTAAATCTTTCTTTGACATTATAATATAGCTATCTGCAATTGGATATTAGAATCTAAAATGAGAGAACGCTTTGTTCGCCTCAGCCATTCTGTGAGTATCGTCTTTTTTCTTAACAGCGGCACCCTCACCTTTAGACGCAGCAAGGATTTCAGCAGCTAAACGATCTACCATGGTTTTCTCATTACGAGAACGTGCATAATTGATTAACCATTTGATACCCAAATTTACTTTACGTGAAGGACGAACTTCCATTGGAACTTGGAAAGTTGCTCCACCAACACGACGGCTTTTAACCTCAACGTGTGGCATCACATTATCCAATGCTTTTTTCCAGGTTTCCAACCCGTCTTCACCTGATTTCTCAGATACTTTTTCAATTGCCTGATAGAACACACGATATGCTAGGCTTTTCTTTCCTTGAATCATGCTATAATTTACAAATTTTGTTACCAAAGTATCATTGAACTTTGGATCAGGCAACAAATATCTTTTCTTAGGACTTCTCTTTCTCATTTATCCGAAAATTTATTTTTTAGGCCGTTTAGCGCCATATTTAGATCTACGTTGTAATCTTCCACTTACTCCTGCTGTGTCTAACGCACCACGAATGATGTGATATCGAACACCAGGTAAGTCTTTCACTCTTCCTCCTCTAATCAACACGATAGAGTGTTCTTGTAAATTGTGACCTTCACCAGGAATGTATGCATTAACCTCTTTTCCGTTGGTTAATCGTACCCTGGCTACCTTTCTCATTGCTGAGTTAGGTTTTTTAGGAGTTGTAGTATATACTCTAGTACATACTCCACGTCGTTGTGGACATGAGTCCAAAGCGGGTGACTTCGATTTCGAAGTCAGCTTATTTCGTCCCTTTCTAACTAATTGTTGTATAGTAGGCATTAACGTCTAAATTTATTTCCAATTATGCACTGTAAAATTTTGGACTGCAAAGGTATAAATAAGAAAGATAGGATACAATTCTTAATGAATTATTTTTTGTATCCTATCGTTCAAATTAATCATCTTTGTTAGGCTTCTCCCATTGTATTCCCGAAATTAATAGGGAATTTTGGGGCGTCATCAGTCCTTTTTATCTCTCCAAAAGTCTTTTCGTACTTCTCAATATTATCCTCTAGAGCCCTTAAAAGGCGTTTTGCATGCTCTGGCGTGATCACTATTCGCGATTTTACCTTCGCTTTAGGTACACCAGGCATTAATCGGATAAAATCAATGACAAATTCACTATTGGAATGAGCAATCATAGCCAAATTACTATAAACACCTTCTGCAATTTCTTCAGAAAGCTCAATATTAATTTGATTTTGATTGCCCCCTTTTTCTTCCGTTGCCATCTTTATTTCGTTTCTCTTTCAAACTCTCTTCTGTTGTCACGAGGACGAGCTGAAGCGGCAATCATTTTATCGTATTCTTCTTGAGAACCAACGATTAGATCTTTGAATCGTCGCTGTCCACTACCCGCAGGTATCAGGTGTCCAACGATTACGTTTTCTTTCAATCCAATAAGTTCGTCTCGTTTTCCTCGGATAGAAGCTTCGTTCAACACTTTAGTAGTTTCCTGGAAAGAAGCAGCAGACAACCAGCTTTCGGTTTTCAATGAAGCCTGAGTAATCCCTTGAAGAGTTGGTGCAGATACTGCCGGCATGGCTTCTCTTACTTCCACT
>JAHEMU010000444.1 GCA_024643485.1 Cytophagales bacterium | reverse complement strand
AGTCCTTTTGTTGGATATCCGCATTATGGAGGGTATCCCAATCGAAATAATAATCCGTCAATAGCCAGCGCGTCCACCCTTCGTCCATATTGGCAGTCCAGCTTTTATACAACCCCACCTTTTTGCGTTTCAGCAACACATCCTTATTGGTGGCAGTCCATGTTTTTAAAGGAATAACCGTTGCCCCTGAGGTGGTCAACGAGCTAATCCCCATATCCAAGTCTTCTGCAGGCACCACGAAATCGCCCGCTGTTAAATCATCCTTTGCTTCTGTTATTCTATACACCTTTTTACCCTCTTTAAGCAGCGCATTTACCGCTTTGAAAGAGGCATTATCTGTTACCTTAAATACATAAGCAGCAGCTTTTATTTTAGGCAATTTCATTTGTTCAGAAATCAACCCAGTAATGGCAACTGTTTTCATATCGATGGTCTTTTGGATTTTCGACACCTCCACTCCCATTTGCATGGGTAGCGTCCAACCGGCTAAATCGTACGGAGGATTTGGAGGTCCACCCGGATATAAAAACTGGTCAGGATATTTTTGAGGTTCCATTAAATCTTCCAAATAAGGGCGGAAAGCTTGGGAAGTAGAAATTACAAAATCACCTTTTTTGATTGAAATTCCGTCATATTCGCCATTTTTATCTGCTCGACCTATTTCAATCCCACCTCTCCAAAGGATATTCACCAAATTGATTGCTTCTATGCGATCGGCCTGTTCTGCGGGAATAACATAGGTGTAATTTTCACCTAAAACAGCTCCTTCGATGGCATCTCTACCCATCCGATAGATATTTCCGAGGTATTCCTCTCTCCTATCAGCCGCGAAATCTAGTACTGCCATGGAGCCTGTCAGCATATAATCAACGGCTCCTCTAAATTTAGATTCGCCACCTTCCCAAGGGTAAGGATAAAATATTTGTGTGGCATCAGTCGACATCCCCCCTCTGCGTCCACCAATAAATTCCGGTTTATCTTTAGGGTCGTAATAACGAGGTGTTGGGGTTGCGTGACCTGTTTCAGTTAATATACCGACCATGTTATGGTAGTATGGCACCGTCCTCATGCCACCGTTCCACCACATACTATACGTTTGATAGGATACTACTCCCGGCTTCTTTTCCATAGCGAAACGATTGGCCATAACGGTGCCTATCATGTTGGTCGCCGTAGTAATACCGGGGTGAATTTTCGGGTTCACGGGATTACTAAATGGAGGGATGAAAATTCTCGCCCAAGCTGGAGACGTTTGGTGATGGTTATATACCACTTGTGGGTACCATTTTCTATAAATCTGATCATTTACATGATAACTTTCCGGCATATTATTCATGAACCAATCGCGGTTATTATCGTGGCCAATATAATGATGGTATAGCCAAGGAGGGCCAGAAGTTTCAAAAGGAGTGCCTAAATTCCTAAAGTACCATTGGGAAACGATTTCCAGACCATCGGGATTCATCACCGGCATCAGGAGCATGATTACTTCATTTCTGATCTTTTTAACCTCCTTACTCTCATCAGTTGCAATAAAATAAGCCAATTCTGGGGTCATTTGAGCGCCTGCCACTTCCGTTGCATGAAGTCCGCCGTCGATCCAAACGATCGCTTTGCCATTCGCAATTAAGGTTTCTGCTTCGGCGCTTCCAATTTCAGCTTTCGCTAATTTTTCGGCCGTTTGTCTATGTTTTTCAAGGTTTTTGATGTTTTCTTCCGAACTAATTGCAAGTAACATCATGGGTTTTCCCAATACTGTTTTCCCAATTTCAAAATATTGCACTCGCGGACTATTTTTAGCCAATTGCTCATAATACGTCAACATTTGATCGTAGGTGGCGAGTTTATAATCGGCCCCTGGTTGAAACCCGAACTGTTCGGTGGGGCTTTTAATCTGTGCAAAGCCATTGAAACCGAGGAAAAATAGCAGGATAATGAACGTTTTTTTCATGTAAAGTAGTATTTCGATAATTCAATGATATAATAAGTAATAAGAAAAATAGAAACCACCAGTTTTAGGATAGTTCCGGCAATAAAGCCCAGGAAAGACCCAAGAGCGGCTTTAAATGCCAAATTGCCTGATTTTCCAGCCATCATTTCTCCTACTAATGCACCTAAAGCGGCAAATAATAAGAACCCAAACGGTGGGAAGATGAAAAATCCAATAACGAACCCTATTCCACACCCCCAAAGGCCATAAGAAGAACCACCCATTTTTTTCGCACCAATCATC
>JAHEMU010000110.1 GCA_024643485.1 Cytophagales bacterium | reverse complement strand
GAAGCAAAGACGTAGTTTTCGCTCACTATTTCATTAATCGTTTTGGTATGGTAATTCGCAGCATCCATTTGAACTACAAATATACGTAAGGATTCATAGAAATAAAGCAAGAATCAAAAACGAATGTGTTCCTGATTTAGCCTTAATTTATTAACTTAATATTCTGAATTTTTAATATTTGTTGAAAATTAGAATGAAATCACGTTTTTTAGGTCTAATAATTTGCTTCAGTTTTAATTGGTGTTTTGGTCAAAATACCGTTACAGCCAAACTAATTAATCAAATTACAGACCAGCCCGTACGATCTGCCTTCATACGGTTGGAATCAGATTCTTCCTATACCACCTCGAATTATATTGGATTTTTTCAATTTAAAGATATCAATGAAAAAGTTTGGTTAAATATTAGTCATCCCGGTTACATACCCGGATTAGTCCAAGCAAAACCAAACGACCGGTTGAGTATAAAAATGAGCCCAAAAATACATTTATTGCCATTGATTGATTTGGCAATGGGGGCTGATATTGCCGATACCCTCCGGTATTCGGAAGTTGGAGGGCCCATAATTGGGTGGGACAATTTGTTAAAATCGATAAGGAAACATCTAATAGAGAAAGGGTTTGATACGAGGCCAAATTTTAGAGCCGAAATTCTCCTTGAAATTGATGAGGCCGGTAAGGTAGCCATAATAGAATCGACCTGGGCCGATACTCTTTTGATAAATGAAATAATGGAAGTATTTCAAAGTGAAGAAAAGTGGAACCCTTTAGTAGTTGATCAGGTGAGTTATGTTAGTTATGCTAATTTGATGATTTTAAATACGGATCTATTTTACACGGCGTCTGATTTGATGCCAACGTTTTTATTCAATGAATTAAATTCTTCTAATTCAAGGTATTCTTTGAAGATTTTACCAACAATTGATGGGTGTTATGGTAAGCAGAATTGGAATACTATAATTAATAAAAAAGGAGAGATTATTTCTATAGATAGTTCGAAGAATAGTACAGAGTGTATTCTTAAATTTGGTCGCTATATGTCAAAAAAAGCAGTAATTAAGCCAGCTAAAATATTTGATGTCCCGGTTAATTTCCATTTAAACACACCACTCTCTTTCCCTTTAGATTATACAAATATTGAAATTTTCAATCCGGATGAAATGAATTATAGATCGCTTGGCATATCCGAAGATTACGATGAAATGGAAAAGCAATTAGGTAAATATTTATCGGAGTATCCAAGAATATTTTATCAGATGAGTACGCTAAAAGGAGGACTCGATTCCACGTATTATTTGTTTGAAAAGGGCTTTAAAAAATTTTACAATCACTTACCACCAAATAGGGCCTTCAATATAATAAACGGAACATTCCAAATTAATGCAAATGGTGATTTGGAAAAAGTGAACATAAGGGGAGATTTTGGAAACCCCATGAACGATGAAATATTGAAATTCTTGAAACAATTTGGAAAATGGAATCCAGCAAGAATTAATGGAATCCCTGTCCCTTCTAAAAAGGAAATTTCAATAAATTTAAATGACTTTTCGCGGTTCGAAATTGCTCAAATTGGTTTTGATTTAAATGATGGGATAAATAAGTTTGAAATGAATGAGCTCCAACCGGCGTTATTAAAGTTTGAGGAGGTACTTTCTAAACAATATAATAATTTGGACGCTTTAATATATAAGTCCAAATGCTTATTTCAGTTGGGAAATATAAAGCGAGGCTGTAAAATTTTAGATGACTTAGAAGGAGTAACTGAAGAAACTTCAGCTTTGCAAAAACAGTATTGTACGAATTAAATTACTGAAGGCTCCTTGTAATAAATGTTTTTGTACATTGTGGTCTTTTTAGAAACATAGCGGAATATATTCCGTTAATAGTGTAAATAAAATGAGTGAAAAGTGAGTAAGTATAACAATTCAATAAGTCAAATCAGATTGCCTATCATCCTAGCAATCGGGTTAGCAGTAGGTATTTTCATAGGTTCAGCATTTTCAAAACCTGATACTGAAGGAAGTGGTCTGAGTGCTAGTTTGCAGAAAATTCGTGAGGTATTGACGCTTATCGATCGAAATTATGTCGATGAGGTAAATACGGAAGAATTGGTGGAGGATGCAATTGTCCATATGTTACAAAAGCTCGACCCTCATTCGGCCTATATTCCGGCAAAAGATAAGGTACTGGCAAATGAGGATCTGCAAGGGAATTTTGAAGGTATTGGAATTGAATTTAATATTTTCAAAGATACCATAGTCGTAGTTACTCCTCTTTCTGGCGGGCCCTCTGAGGCTGTTGGATTACAATCCGGTGATAGAATAATTCAAGTGGATGGTAAAACAGTTGCAGGCGTAGGGTTTACGAACTATGACGTTCAAAAAAACCTAAAAGGGCCTAAAGGTTCTAAGGTCAAAATAGATATTTTAAGAAAGGGCGCAAAGGGATTACTTTCCTTTGAAATTATTCGAGATAAAATTCCACAGTATTCTGTGGATGCTTCTTATATGATTGACGATCAAACTGGATATATAAAAATAAGCCGGTTTTCCGCCACCACCTATCCAGAATTCAAAGAAGCCCTGACAAAATTGAAAAAGGATGGTATGAAACGAATGGTGCTAGATCTTCAAGGTAACCCGGGAGGTTATATGAATCATGCCATTCAAGTTGCGGATGAGTTTTTATCAGATGATAAAATGGTTGTATTTACCAAAGGGAAGGAAGTAAGATATAACAGTGAGGCAACGGCAGAAACCAAAGGAGCTTTCGAAAAAGGGCCGTTGATGGTGTTGATAAATGAGGGTTCTGCGTCGGCTTCTGAAATTGTTACTGGTGCTTTGCAGGATAATGACCGTGCAATTATTGTGGGTCGAAGGTCATTTGGAAAAGGATTGGTTCAACTGCCGATTGATTTATCCGATGGGTCTGAAATGAGACTCACCATTTCCCGATACTATACGCCAAGTGGTCGATCTATTCAAAAACCCTATGATAAAAATGACCATTATGACGATGATATCGTGCAGCGATTTAAACACGGTGAATTTTTCACTGCAGACAGCATTAAATTTGCCGATTCTCTGAAATATCAAACGACTAAAGGAAGAACCGTATATGGCGGAGGAGGCATTATGCCAGATTATTTTGTTCCCTTGGATACAACACAAAACTCACTGTATTTAAATAGGTTATTCAATTCAAATGCGGTGTCAGAGTATGTTTTTAAATATTCCACCGAACATCGAAACAATTTGGAAAAGTCGGGATATAAAAAATATTATGATGAATTTGAAGTTTCTGACAAGATGTTAAATGAACTCTCAGCGATTGGCATAACCTATGGAGTTAAAAAAGATGAAGAAGATTTGAAACGGAATAAAGAGTTATTCCAACTTCATATTAAAGCACAAATAGCTAGAAGAATTTGGGATAATGCAGGTTTATATCCTATTTTCAATCAAACAAATGAAGTTTTACAACAAGCCATTAAATTGTTCGATAAAACTGAAGACTTAGATCGCAAAGAATTTTAAATATGTTTTATCATAAACTCGGAAATATTCCCGCCAAGCGGCATACCCAATTTAGAAAAAAGGACCAATCCTTGTTTCAGGAAGAGTTAGTGAGCTCTTTGGGCTTTTCGGGCATTTATAGTAATCTATATCATCATTTTTCCCCAACACGTATTGAGTCAATTCTTGATTCTGAGCAATATAAAACTACCATTGTTGAGGATTATGGACTTAAACCAACTCATTTAAATACTTCTGATTTGGGTATCACTGGTACTGATTACTTGGATGCCAGAAAAGTGTTACTTAAAAATAATGATGTGTCGATCGCTCTATGTAATCCATCTGAAAGAAAAATGGGTTACTATTATAAAAATGGCGAAGGAGATGAGGTTATTTTTATACACGATGGAGAGGGAGTTTTATATTCACAATTTGGAAAAATAGAGGTTAGAAAAGGTGATTATATAGTAATTCCTAGAACTACTATCTACTCTTTTGAATGGAAAGAGGGTCCACTCCGGTTATTGATTATTGAATCTCCAAATCCAGTTGAAACACCGAATCGGTACAGAAGTGACCTCGGGCAACTGCATGAACATTCTCCATTTTGTGAACGAGATATCCGTCCACCAGTGTGGATGGAACCTAACTTGAAGGAAGGTTCTTATTTAGTAAAGACAAAGAAACAAGGTTACTTACATAACTATATTTATAAAAACTCTCCTTATGATCTAGAAGGATGGGATGGGTTTTTATGGCCTTATGCATTTAGTATTAATGATTTTGAACCAATTACAGGGAGAATCCATCAACCGCCTCCGGTTCATCAAACATTTCAAGCCTATGGCTATGTAATTTGCAGCTTTGTCCCTCGATTATTTGATTATCATCCTCAGGCGATTCCAGCTCCGTACAATCATAGTAACATTGATAGTGATGAAGTACTGTACTACGCAGAAGGTGATTTTATGAGTAGAAAAGGCATCGATAGAGGTTCGTTTACCTTACATCCTGGAGGAATTCCACATGGGCCTCACCCTGGTACAGTAGAAAAGAGTATTGGCGCCAAAGAAACTCATGAACTTGCAGTAATGATTGATACATTTAAACCGTTATACATCACTCACGAAGCGCTGGAGTTTCTTGATACCGATTATCCGTATAGTTGGAAATAATTGATTCCTCAATTAAATACAAAACGCTTGCTGCTTCGTCCATTGACTTTGGATGATAGTACATTCATTTTCCAACTAGTAAATACTGAAGATTTTAAAAATAACATTGGTGATCGAGGAGTTAATTCCCCTGAAAGTGCCATCAATTATATTCAAAACGGACCCCTTGCTAGTTATCAAAACCGGGGGTACGGGCCTTGGTGCATCATGGATAGAGAACAGAAATCACACATTGGTATTGTCGGGTTGTACAAACGGGAGTACTTGGAATTTCCTGATCTTGGGTACGCTATTTTGCCAGAATTCTATCGAAAGGGATTTACCAGTGAAGCTTGTTTTTCTATTTTGGAATATTACCGAAAACTAGGAAGGTTCCCTAAATTGTTTGCGATTACACACCCTTCCAATGAACCATCTCAACGCCTATTAACTAAGCTCGGTTTTAATGAAAAGACTGAAAAACCTTCAGCCTCACTTTCAGATAAATTATTTGAAATAGTATTGAATAATGATTAGTCAATTCCCTTGTCAATTGCCCTCCAAAGTCCAATAAAAGGTCATTAAAACGAGTAATAGCACTCACTTCCGTAAAAAAGTGTAGTTTTGTTTTTTTAATTAGAAGATACACTTTGAAGAAACTATTCGACTTTTCTCATTTTAGAACGGATCTATTTGGTGGAATAACTGCTGGAATTGTAGCCCTTCCTTTGGCCTTAGCCTTTGGGGAACAATCTGGATTGGGAGCAGCAGCAGGGTTATACGGCGCTGCGCTTATTGCTTTTTTTGCTGCAATGTTTGGGGGTACTGCAACGCAGATTAGCGGTCCAACGGCACCTATGACAGCATTAAGCATGGTGATTGTTGCCGGATTGGTTCAAGTAGCTGACGGAAATGTAGGCCAGGCATTACCTTGGATTTTATTAATATTCCTATTAGCTGGAGTGATTCAAATATTTCTAGGAGTTTTCAAATTAGGTTCTCTAATTAAATATATACCCTATACAGTAGTATCAGGGTTTATGACTGGGATTGGAGTAATCATATTAATCACTCAAATTCCAGCCTTTGTTGGATATCAACCCGCTTCCGATGCTGAATTGATTGAGCAATTCAAGCCTCAAGCGAGAGAAATCATCGTGCATCGAATATTAGATGAAAAGCAAAAAGGAGGAGAATTGTCAACCGAAGTTTTAGAGTTTACATTGCATAGCTCTGAAACGATAACAGACGAACAAATCACAGAAGAGGCTAAAAAACTAGCGTCAGGTAGTACTAAGGGGGTAATTGGATCAATAAAAAATACCCCGAGGGCCCTTCAACATTTAAATTTTACGGAATTTCTTCTTGCTTTGAGTACCATATTAATTATTTATGGATTTAAAAAAATTACGAAAGCCATCCCCAGTACCCTTGTGGCGTTACTAGTGATAACAGGTGCGGCAGTAGGATTTAATTTAGACTATTTAATGATTAAAGAAATACCTGCCGGGCTTCCTACTTTACATTACGATATATTCACTTCTATAGATATGGAAGCATTGTCTCCATTTCTATTTTCAGCAGTATTATTAGCGCTCCTTGGGGCCATTGATTCATTACTTACTTCGGTAGTAGCAGATAATATTACAAAAACGCAACACGATCCGAATAAGGAATTAATCGGACAGGGAATTGGAAATGGAATAGCTGCATTTTTTGGGGGTTTACCAGGAGCAGGGGCCACGATACGAACCGTAGTAAACATACAAGCTGGCGGAAAAACTAAGCTTTCCGGCATGATGGCGGGGGTGTTTTTGTTTTTGATATTATTGTTACTAGGTCCAATAGCCTCTCAAATTCCTGCTGCCGTATTAGCTGGTATTCTAATAACAGTTGGGATAGGTGTAATGGATTATAAAGGTTTACGTGCCCTCCCTTACATGGATCACTCTGAGAAAGTTATCCTTATTTTGGTGTTGGTACTAACAGTTTTTTGGCAATTAGTTTATGCAGTAGCGATTGGATTAGTATTGGCTTCTCTGGTATTCTTAAAGAAAATGAGTGAACATGTGGCTGAGTCTGCAATAGCAAGTAATTCGCCAAATGCTGATACGAATGAATTTTTATGGAAAGATGAAAGTGAATTAGATAAGGAAATGCGCAAGCAGGTGATGTTTAAGCACTTAGAAGGCCCTATGTTTTTTGGGGTAGTAAATAAATTCCGAAGTGTCATAAGTGAATTAAAAGATATCAAGATTTTAGTCATACGAATGGAAAAAGTGCCTTTTATTGATCATTCAGGTCTATATTCCTTGGAAGAAGCCATTCAATCACTCAATGCAAAAGGGATTAAAGTAGCTATATCGAAACCAAATAAGCAAACACTTGATTCCTTGAAAGGAATGAAAATTGTTCCCAACTTGGTTAATGAGTCAAATGTATTTGATGAATTTAGTGAATGTGCTAAATGGATTAAATCGGAATTAATGATAAAATAAGCGTTTATAAGTAATTATATTAAGGTACATGTGGGTTCTTTTAGGTAAATTTCTACCGGGTAGGGGATAGGCATGGGTTCCTAAACACAATTATTTTCTAATTTCAATACATATAAACGTTTATTAATTTTTTATTTTAAAGGGTGTAATTCGTCGTTTTTGGATGATTTTATACATTTTTTCTAACTGACAACTTATAAACATTTATTTCTAATATTTAGAGATGGAAATTTGGAATAGCATATTGGATGGCGCAAGAAATTCCTCTGAGTTAGAACTGGTTGCGGCCGCGACAGGTATTTTTTCAGTGTATCTAGCTAAACGAGAAAATATATGGTTGTATCCAATAGGCTTAATTAGCGTTGGTCTTTACGTATTTATTTGCTTTCAATTCAAATTGTATGCAGATATGGGAATCAATGCCTATTATTTTATTGTCAGTATTTATGGATGGATTTATTGGAATCGAAAGGTAGAAAACGCAAAGCCAAAAATTGAGCGCTTAAATAAAATAGGCTGGATAACAGGGAGTTTGTCTGTTGTTTTGATTTTCCTATTACTTTATTTTATCCTTTCTAAATACTCAGATTCGGATGTTGTATTAGTGGATTCATTCACCTCTGCATTATTTATCATTGCAATGGTTTGGATGGCACGCAAGAAATTAGAACACTGGTATGCCTGGATTTTGGGAGATCTTATTAGTATTCCTCTATATTTATATAAAGGACTGGCATTTACATCTGCCCAATATCTCATTTTTACTTTTTTAGCGGTCTGGGGCCTTATTACGTGGAAAAGAAAGTATGAAATTGGTTAAAATTGCTATAACGGGACCAGAATCTTCTGGTAAAACAACACTTTGCTCCCAGCTTGCCCAACATTTTTCTTGTTTGAAATTGGATGAATTTGCTCGGGAATACTTAGAAAAAACAACGCAGAACTATACCCTTTC